>JBBIGW010000001.1:0-82449 GCA_037447355.1 Bacteroidia bacterium
CACATGCCCGTCCACCAGGTGAGGTCCCTCGGCATCCACACTCTCCGCATTGGGCGCAACTGTATTGGCGCAGATATCACCCACAATTTCCAGCACCTGGTCGTAACTGTCCATCGCATCTTCGAAATCAACCGGGGCATAGTCAAACTGCTCATGCTCCGTATAATTTCTTTCCTTCAGTCCCACTATTTTCTGCATCAGGGGATGGGTGAGATGAAATTTCAGCTCAGCCGTATCCAGATAAAAATTACCCATGTCTTCCAGTTTTTGAATAAACGATCGGCCCGGGAATCAAACACCCCTGCCTATTTGATATTCTTTTTATAATACCGGATCATTTTAGGAATAATGTTTTCCAGGTTGCCCTGTATCACATAGTCCGCCAGTTTATTGATCGGTGCGTTTGCGTCATTGTTAATAGAGATCACCATCGCGGAATCCTGCATCCCCGCGATATGCTGGATCTGCCCGGAGATACCGCAGGCGATATAGAGTTTGGGCCGTACGGTGATCCCGGTTTGCCCGATCTGCCTTTCCTTATCGGTAAACCCGGCATCCACGGCTGCCCGGGAGGCTCCCACTTCGGCCCCGAGGGTATGTGCCAGTTCATAGAGTAAATTGAAATTTTCTTTCGATCCCACCCCATACCCGCCGGCAATGATGACCGATGAATTTTTCAGGTTGATCTTTGAGGATTCAACCTGCCGTTCAATGATCTTCACCACGAGGTCCTCCTCCCGCAGGTACTGGTTGATATCGGGTCTTATCACTTTGGCTTTATGTGTTTCTGAAATAATTTCCTTCTTCATCACCCCTTCCCGTACGGTGGCCATCTGGGGACGATTATCCGGGTTCACAATTGTGGCCACAATATTTCCGCCGAATGCAGGGCGGATCTGGTAAAGCAGGTGCTCATAGGTCCGGCCTGCCTTTTTATCTTCATACTCACCGATCTCCAGGTTGGTGCAGTCTGCTGTCAGCCCGCTGGTGAGCGAAGAGGAGATACGGGGCCCGAGGTCCCGCCCGATTGATGTGGCCCCCATCAGTACGATCTGGGGTTTTGTTTCTTTGAACAAACCAACCGCCACCGCGGTATGCGGTAATGTGGTATAGGGGTAAAGCCGTTTGTCATCGGCGATATAAACGGTGTCCACCCCGTATTTACTGATTTCGTTTTCAATCCCGGCCAGGCCTTCGCCTAACACGAGGGCTTCCAGTTTACAGTTCAGCTGGTTGGCCAGGGAGCGGCCCTTGGTCAGTAATTCAAAACTGACATCCTGGATCCTTCCTTCTTCAAACTCGCAGTAAACACAAACATTATTCATGGTTCATTTTTTGGGGAATAAGCAATGGATTAGCCGATGGTATGCTGGGTGATCAGTTCCTGCATCAGCCATTCAATATCGGCATCACCGGCTGTGAGTACCTTGGATTCCTTGGCCTGGAAAACAATATTTTCCACCTGCCTGACTTTCGTGGGGGAACCGCCTAATCCCAGTTGCACCAGGTCACTGTTTACATCTTTGGCACACCACTCGGTGATGGCGAGGTAGGATTTCTCCAGGTGTGAAGCAAGGTAATCATCGGAAGCACTATGCCGTTCGGATAAGGTGGTGGCCCGCTTGTACTTCATCAGCCTTTTCGCATTACGCGGCCTGCATTCAGGGGCGGTACTGTGCGCCGTGATCAGAACTGGCAGGGGACATTCCACTAATTCAAAGCCTCTTTCCAGCCGGCGTTTTACGCGGATCGTTTTTTCTACCAGGGAAATGATCTCTTCAGCGTAGGTGATTTGCGGGATACCGAGTTTTTCGGCCACCTGGGGTCCTACCTGCGCGGTATCCCCGTCAATCGCCTGGCGGCCGGCCAGGATCAGGTCGAATTCCCCGATCTTGCGGATCGCACAGGACAGTGCATAGGAAGTAGCGAGGGTGTCGGAACCTGCAAATGCTTTATCGGTGAGCAGGACGCCTGCATCTGCGCCCCGGTACATCCCTTCCCGCAATATTTCTGCGGCCCGCACCGGTCCCATTGTCAGCAGGGTAATCCGGGTGCCGGGGTACCGGTCCTTGATCTCCAGTGCCAGCTCGAGTGCATTGAGGTCTTCGGGATTAAAAATGGCCGGCAGGGCCGCACGGTTCACCGTCCCATCGGCCTTCATCGCGTCTTTACCAACATTCCGGGTATCCGGAACCTGTTTGGCCAAAACAATGATTTTATACATTTCCCAGTAAGGTTGTTGAAGACTACAAACCTTGGAAAACCTGTTGTGAGAAAACCTGATATTAATCAGGGAGGGGAATGTTTTAGCACCGAAATGCAGGCGGGGAATTCAAAATTCAAAAGTAAAAAACCTAAAGCAGGAAAAGTTCCTGATGATTTTCAACAGCAAAACGGTCAACGAAAAAAGGGCTGTACCGCTTCAGGACAGCCCTTTTGACTTTTTATTTTTTACTTTCCTCACATTTTATCAATCACTCCCTGTGTAACACCGGTAAAACTGAAGCCACCGTCATGGAAGAGATTCTGCATGGTTACATACCGGGTGAGGTCACTGAAGAGGGTCACGCAATAATTGGCACAATCATCGCCTGAGGCATTGCCCAGGGGACTCATTTGTTCCGCATAGGTCAGGAAGCCGTCGAAACCTTTTACACCACTGCCGGCAGTCGTGCGGGTGGGTGACTGGGATACCGTATTCACCCTGACCTTATTTCTTACGCCATAATGGTATCCGAAATTGCGGGCCACACTCTCCAGCAGGGCCTTGGCATCCGCCATTTCATTGTAATCGGGGAATACCCGCTGGGCGGCGATATAGGTTAAGGCCACCACGCTGCCCCATTCGCTGATGGCATCCATATTCCAGGCGGTATGAAGGACCTTATGCAGGCTCAGGGCGGAAATATCCAGTGTCTTGTGATTGTGGATATAACTGATCTCCGTATAATGATGCCCTTTCCGGACATTCATGCTCATCCCCACGGAATGGAGAATGAAATCGATCTTACCACCGAAATGATTCATTGATTCCTGGAACAGGTTCTTCAGGTCATCCAGGTGCGTGACATCCGCGCCAATCACCGGCGCGTTCCCGCAAAGTTCAGACAGTTTATTGATCTCCCCCATCCGGAGGGCCACCGGTGCGTTGGTCAGTACCAGCCTGGCACCTGCTTCATGGCATTTCAGGGCGGTTTTCCAGGCAATGGATTTTTCATCCAGTGCACCAAAGATGATTCCTTTTTTCCCTTTCAGTAATTTAATCGGCATATCAGTTGATTTTGTGGCGGTAAAAATAAGGAGATATGAGGATTGCACCTTAAAATATTGAGCGATTACAGTCCTCCGGAACCGTCGTCAGGCTCCCGGAAAAATCATTTTGATACAAAGGACCAGCAGAAAGGTATAGGCAAAAATAACCCCGAACATGACCAGCAGGAAAAACAGGAACCGCCGCATGGAGGCACGGGGCCGCAGTACGGTTTGCAGGAATTTATATATTCCGCTGACCGGCAGCAGCGAGACCAGGATCAGCCCCAGGATGATAAAGGCTTTCAGTTTCAATGGCAACAGATTCTTTATTGAGGAAACGGAGGTAAAATTATTATATCAGCGGATTAATTCGCAAGTAATCCTATATTAGCCGGAGAAACTAATCCCCCCTGGTTCACCAATTTTATTATTATGGGCGTTCGAACAATCATTACCGGTACCGGCTGTTTCATTCCCCCTGTTATTAAAACAAACAGGGATTTTTCTATCCAGACCTTCTATGGCGAGGATGCCAGCCGGATTGAAACCCCGACTGAAGATATCGTAAATAAATTCCAGGACATCACGGGTATTGAAGAGCGCCGTTATGCTGCCGATGAAATGAATTCCTCCGATATGGCCACGATCGCGGCCCGGCTGGCCATTGAAGACAGCGGGGTGAATCCCGAGGAACTGGATATGATCATTGTTGCCCAGAATTTCGGCAATGTGATCAAGCATACCATTCAGACCGATGTACTGCCGGCCATCGCTTCCCGGGTCAAACATGACCTGGGTATTAAAAATCCCAACTGCGTGGCCTACGATATTCTCTTTGGCTGCCCGGGCTGGGTACAGGGAGTGATCCAGGCCGATACCTACTTCAAAGCCGGGGCCGCAAAGAAAGCACTGGTGGTGGGCACCGAAACCCTTAGCCGGGTGATTGATATGTATGACCGCGACAGCATGATTTTTTCAGACGGGGCGGGCGCTACCGTACTGGAAGCGAAGGAAGCGGAAGGGAATGAAAGCGGCATCCTTTCCTGGAGCGTGCAGAGCCATTGTATCGACGAAGCTTACTATCTCTACCTGGGAAAAAGCAATTTCCCCGGCAGTGATCCCCGGGTCCGGTATATTAAAATGAAAGGCCGGAAAGTATATGAATACGCCATGCTGCATGTACCGGCTGCCATGAAAGACTGCCTGGACAAGGCCGGTGTTTCCATCACGGATGTAAAAAAAGTATTCATTCACCAGGCCAATGAAAAAATGGATGAGGGCATTGTCCGCCGTTTATACAAACTCTGCGGCATCAAAGAGGTACCCGAACATATCATGCCGATGAGTATCCATAAACTGGGGAACAGTTCTGTGGCCACCATTCCCACCCTGTTTGATATGGTTAAAAAAGGGCTCTGGGACAATCATGACCTCTCTAAAGGAGATATCGTACTCTTTGCTTCCGTGGGCGCCGGGATGAATATCAATGCTATTTGCTACCGGATGTAAGCCCCGGTCAGCAGGCACTTCCCCCGTTTCCATTATCTTCGCAGCTATTAAAAGAAGCAGATTACCATGACGATTTCGTATAAATGGCTGAGTGAATATTTACCCGCGGGGCCGGCAGGACAACCCGTTGTTGACCCGGAACGGTTGAGCCGTATCCTGACCTCCATTGGCCTGGAAGTGGAAAGCATGGAGACCTATGAAGAAATAAAGGGCGGGCTGAAAGGCCTGGTGATCGGGGAAGTATTGCATACCGAAAAACATCCCAATGCCGATAAACTAACCCTGACCCGTGTTTCTGTTGGCACCGGGGAGCCCCTGCAGATCGTGTGCGGGGCACCCAATGTGGCGGCCGGTCAGAAAGTGGTCGTGGCTGTTGTGGGCACCACTATTTATCCCTCTTCGGGTGAACCGCTGACCATGAAAGTGGCAAAGATCCGCAGTGTGGAAAGCTATGGTATGATCTGCGCGGAGGATGAGATTGGTCTTGGCAGCTCCCATGCCGGGATCCTGGTATTGCCCGCGGATGCCAAAGTGGGTACCCCTGCCGCAGACTACTTCAAACCGTATAGCGATATCATCTATGAGATCGGGCTTACGCCCAACCGGATGGACGCCATGAGTCACTGGGGGGTGGCCCGGGATGTTTGCGCTTATTTAAGCCACCACGATAAAAAAGATTTCAAACCCAGGCTCCCGGTAGCCAATGGCTTCAAAGCGGATACCCTTTCCTTTCCCATCGAAGTAAAAGTAGAAAACGAAGCGGCCTGTCCCCGTTATTCCGGTGTGAGCATTGACAAAGTGACGATTGGCGAATCCCCGCTCTGGTTAAAACAAAAATTAAAAGCGATCGGGTTGCGACCGATCAATAATATTGTCGATATCACCAATTATATCCAGCACGAAACCGGCCAGCCCCTTCATGCGTTTGACGCGGAACGGATCAGTGGCCGGAAAATAGTGGTGAAAAACCTGCAGGAAGGAACCCTGTTTGTGACGTTAGATGAAAAAGAAAGAACCCTGGGTGCCGACGACCTGATGATCTGTGATGAAAAAGAAGGAATCTGTATTGCCGGTGTATTCGGGGGACTGCACAGCGGGGTAACAGAAAAAACAAAAACCATCTTTCTCGAAAGTGCTTTTTTTGAAGGGATCGGCATCCGCAAAACTTCCTTTCGTCACAACCTGCGGACCGATGCGGCCAGCCGCTTTGAGAAAGGAACAGACATATCCGCTACGGTCCTGGTCTTAAAAAGAGCCGCCCTGCTGATCAAAGAAATCTGCGGCGGGGAGATTGCTTCAGAAATAACAGATAGCTACCCGAACAAAAAAGAGAAAACAGAAGTCCTGGTCAAATGGCATTATGTAAAAAAGCTGAGCGGCAAGAATTACCACCCGGATACAGCAAAAAATATACTGACCGGGCTGGGCTTTGAGATCATCAAAGAGGGAATTGATGAACTGCGGGTGTCGGTCCCGTATCACAAGCCGGATATCAGTTTACCGGCCGATATCGTGGAAGAGATCGTACGGATTGACGGGCTTGACAATATCGATATACCGGAAGCGATCACCCTTACGCCGGCGGTGGAAGAGCACTATGCCGGGGAAGTATTCCGGGAAAAAACAGCCAACTACCTGGTCGGGCTCGGCTATCATGAGATGATGACCAACTCCATTACCAATGCGGCTTATTTTTCAGCCGGAGAACTGGAATCAATGGTCAGCATGAAGAACAGCCTTAGTGCCGAATTGAATATCCTGCGCAATTCGCTTTTTGAAACTGCGCTGGAAGTCGTGGCCCATAACCTGAACCACAAAAACAATTCCCTCCGTTTGTTTGAATTCGGGAAGGCCTACAGCACACAGGGCCCCGGTAAGTATGCGGAGCACGAACAGCTTTGTATCCTGCTCTCCGGGAATACGAGAGAGGATCACTGGAAAGAAAAAGCAATCGCTGCCGATTTTTTTGCACTGAAAGGGACCGTGGAGAATGTCCTGCGTGCACTGGGTGTGAGACCGGACCTGGGGGAAAACCTGCCGGTCCCCAAAATGCGGCATCATATCGTTTACCGGGTCAACAACCAGGTGATCGCCGGGGCGGGAGAAGTCAGCAAACAGCAGCTCGATAAATTCGGCATCAGGCAACCTGTATTTTATGCAGGCCTCAACTGGGAATTACTGCTTACCCTTGCCGCCGCGGGCAGTTCCCAAATCCGGGAGATCCCCAGATACCCTGCTGTGCAGCGGGACCTGGCGATGATCGTGGCGAAAGAACTGCCCTGGGCCGAGGTAGAAAAAACCGTGCAAAAGATAAAGCTGGACAAACTCCGTGACATCAAACTCTTTGATATATTCGAGAGTGAGAAACTGGGAACGGGGAAAAAATCCGTGGCGATCAATTTTACATTCCTGGATGAAGAAAAAACCCTGACGGATAAAGAAATTGACGGCTGGATGAACCGGATTATGGGCACCCTGGAAAAAGACCTGCAGGCCGAAATCAGAAAATGAACCACACCGGGCAACAACTGAAAAACATACAGGACAAGCTCCAGCAATTGCTGAAGCAGTATACGGCTGTGCAGAAGGAAAATCAGCAACTGAAAAAGGAACTGGACTCCGTGCAGGAGAGATTATCGCAACAACATAAAAATGCAGAAGAGCTGAGACAACAGGTCAGCGTGTTAAAGATGAATGCAGGGGGGATGAATGAGACGGATAAGAAAGAGTTTGAAAAAAGGATCAGCCATTACCTGAAAGAGATCGACCGTTGCATAGCTTTACTGGGAGAGTGAATCATACCCTTTTTACCAGGTTCATTTTCATTTCATCCTCGCCGTGCGAAAGTTCAAGGGTGTACCGGCCATAGGGCAGGTCATTCAGCCCGGCCCAGATGAGTTCTTCCTTGTCCCGGGTGAATTTTTTTTCGAGAGTGCGGCAAACACAACCCCGCTCATCTCTCAGTACCCCGCGCAGGGGATGAAAGCCTTTGATGGCGGTTAACTGAAACTGTAATGCATCAATAAATATTGATGACCTGACTTTAACAAACATGCTGGCAAACGTTTTGGTTGTAATCGTTTCCCACAGTGGTCCTTAACCTCTTAGCTTTCAATCAGGTAGCCGGAATGTTAATAATGGCACCGAATGTAGATAAAATATTCAGAAATTGCAAGTTTTATGATTGAATTAATTCCTATATCTGCCCTTATCGGTGACCGTACCTACCGGATCAAGATCGACCCCAAAGACGAGGAACTGGTCCGGAAAACACTGAGAACCGTCAATGAGAAGATTGTTGAATTTAAGACCCAGTTTGCAGGCAAGGACATGCAGGACTATATTGCCATGGTCATGATCTGGTTTGCCACCGAGATCCAGTCCGGCCAATCCGACCAATTATTGAAAGAGGAAATCAACGGGCAACTGGAGCAATTGGAGAAAATGATCGATGCCCGGCTATCAGGGAAATAAAATTTAAGCCCCAAACCCGGCCATCTTATTCTTCTCATCTTCCGGACTTCCCGACTTCCGGTCTTCCCGACTTCCCAACTTCCGGACTTCCCAACTACCTAACCACCTCCTCAATCTTTTTCTCCAACTCCTCCCCCCTTATATTTTTTGCAATGATCTTTCCTTCCGGGTCCAGCAGCAGGTTTTGGGGAATAGCCCGGATGCCGTATAGTTTGGCCACCGCATTGTCCCAGAATTTCAGGTCGCTTACATGCGTCCATTCCAGTTTGTCATCATGAATCGCCTTCATCCATTTTTCTTTCTGGCCGGGACGATCCAGTGATATCCCGATTACCTGGAAATTCCGGTCTTTGTATTTGTTGAATACTTTAACCACATTCGGATTTTCAGCCCGGCAGGGGCCACACCAGCTCGCCCAGAAATCAATCAGTACATACCGGCCCCGGAGGGAAGAAAGGGAAACCGGTTTATCAAGCGTATCATTCTGCGTAAACGCAGGCGCCATTTTTCCAATACCGGTTTTCTTCGCGGTCTCCAGGCTTTCCCCGAATGCTGCGGCAGAAGGATAGTTCCTGTTGGCTGACGACAATGCATTGAACAGGGGTTCCACCTTATCGGCATTAATATCCCAGCCGGCATATTGCTTCAGGGCGTATAAAGCCAGGGGGGAGGATGGGTTCGCTTTCACAAATTCACCATACACTTTTTCATTCTTCTCCAGGTCAATGGCATCAATCTCTTCTTCCAGTTTGTTTTGATTCCCGAGGTCCTTTGCTTTTGCATACTCCCGGTATTTCTCCACCAAAGGTTTCATTCTTTCTTCAAATGGCTTTTCCTGCTCCTGCAGTTTTGCATACTCCTTGTGAACGGCAGAGCCCGATACGGTGATATGGCTGAAGGAATCCACCGAGGTAATGCTGATCTTACCCGGCTGAATAAAGACAGCCGCCATATCCCGGCCTGAAACCAGCGGGATTTTTATCCCTTTTTCATCCACCTTGTATTTTACCCGGATCCTTGCCAGTACCGGCTCGGCGATCTTACCGGTAAACTGGTATTTCCCTTCTTTCACTTGAGTACTGTCCGTTTTCCAGTCGTCCCCCGCCTGGTATTGCAGGAATACCCATTCCGGCTGCATTTTCAGGTCGATCAGTTTACCGCTCAACCGAAAGGGTTTCCCGCTTACCTGGGCCCCGGCCAGCAGGGGCAGCAAAAGGAACCATACTATTCCGTGTCTCATACAGATTTTTTAAGGCGGCAAATTAAGGTTTTGAGAGCGCGCATCCGCAATAATTACACGGGCGGAGATTTCCCGGAAAGCCCCTAATTCCGGATTTCCTGCTTTTCCTCCGGTTTTGTATCTTCGCTGATTACATATACCCGGGCCCTTCGGGGCTGGAATCGTATGATTAAAAAAGCATTGTGCAACACCTAAACAAAAAAATTCATGGATCCGAATATATTATCCGTCGTCATTGGCGCAGGAGCCCTTATTTTGGGTATCCTGCTGGGTAAATTTTTATTTGCCAGGAATTCCCGCAAACAAATCGAGGAAGCAGAATTACAGTCACAAACCATCCTGAAAGAAGCCGAACTGAGGGCGGAGACCATCCGTAAGGAAAAGGAACTGGAAGCAAAGGAGAAATCCGTGCAGCTGAAAGCCGCGCACGACAAGGAAGTCTTTGAGAAGAACAAAAAGATCAATGACGCGGAAAACCGTATCCGCCAGAAAGAGCAGACCATCAACCAGAAAGAAGGAAACATTGACAAGCAGCTCAAGGAAAATGAGGTGATCAAAGAAAACCTCAACCGCCAGATCGAACTGATCAATATCAAAAGAACGGAGCTGGAAAAACACCAGGAAGAGCATATACGCCGCCTTGAAAAAATTGCCGGTCTCTCTGCCGATGAGGCCCGGACTCAACTGGTCGAAAGCCTGAAACACGAGGCCCAGACCCAGGCCATGGCCCTGCAACAGGAGATCATCGAAGACGCCAAGCAAAAAGCCAATAAGGAAGCCCGTAAGATCATTATCCAGACCATCCAGCGGACTGCGGCGGAACAGGCTATTGAAAATTCCATTACTGTTTTCAACCTGGAAAGCGATGAGATCAAAGGACAGATCATCGGTCGTGAAGGACGAAATATCCGGGCCATCGAAGCCGCTACAGGGGTTGACCTGATCGTGGATGATACGCCTGAAGCCATTCTTTTATCCAGCTTTGACCCGCTCCGCCGGGAGATTGCCCGCCTGAGCCTGCAACGGCTGGTGGCAGATGGCCGTATCCACCCGGCCCGTATCGAGGAGGTGGTGGAAAAAACCCGCAAGCAAATCGAAGAACAGGTCATGGAGATCGGGGAAAGAACCGTAATCGAACTCGGAATTCATGGACTTCATAAAGAACTGGTGCGGATGGTGGGAAGAATGCGTTTCCGTTCTTCCTACGGGCAAAACCTGCTGATGCACAGCCGCGAGACAGCCAATCTCTGTGCTACCATGGCCGCAGAACTGGGACTGAACCCCAAGCTGGCCAAAAGGGCTGGTCTTTTGCACGATATCGGGAAAGTGCCTGATGAGGAAAGTGAACTGAGCCACGCCCTGCTGGGTGCCAAGCTGGCTGAAAAATACGGGGAGAACCCGGCCGTAGTGAATGCGATCGGCGCTCACCACGATGAAATGGAAATGCAGTACGTGATCTCCCCCATTATCCAGGCCTGCGACGCGATCAGCGGTGCCCGGCCGGGTGCCCGTCGCGAGATCATGCAGCAGTACCTGCAGCGGATCAAGGACCTGGAAAACCTGGCCATGGCTTATAACGGGGTGGAAAAAGCCTATGCTATCCAGGCCGGTCGTGAACTGAGGGTGATCGTGGAGGCCGATAAAGTAACCGACCAGGATTCTGACCGCCTTTCTTTTGAGATTGCCCAGAAAATCCAGACCGAAATGACCTTCCCCGGCCAGATTAAAGTAACTGTGATACGGGAAAAGAGGGCGGTGAATGTAGCCCGTTAATGGGTTGAAAGTTAATAGGTTGATGGATTGATAAGTTCCTGTAGCAAACTGTCAGCTTATCAACAAATCAACCGGATTTATTTTTTTTAACAACCGGGTCAAAGGGATTTGGAAGTTCAGGCCCACAATCCTACCTTTGCCCTCCCTAAAAATCAGGAATTATGAACGCTATCGCATACGTACACGAGCAGTTATCCGGCAAGAAAGAGTTTCCTGCTTTCAAACCCGGTGACAATATTACCGTGAATTACAAGATCATAGAAGGTAATAAGGAAAGGATCCAGTCTTTTAAAGGCGATGTGATCAAAAAGCAGGGCAACGGTCATACCGCCAGCTTTACCGTTCGTAAGATCTCTGACGGAGTGGGTGTGGAAAGGGTATTTCCCTTTTACTCTCCCAATATCGAGTCTATCGAAGTAAATAAAACCGGTCATGTTCGCCGTGCGAAGCTGTTTTACCAGCGTACCCGCAGCGGTAAGAGCGCAAGGATCCGTGAAAAGAGAATGGCCGTTGCTGAATCAGCAAAATAAAAATATCCGGATATTGAAAAGGCTGTACCCGCACGGTACGGCCTTTTTTATTTTGCCGGGGACCTATACAGTCATTCGTGCGAATCCGGGGGGATTACCCGTCCCGGGCCGGTACTTTTCCCGGGAGAACTATTTTCCCCAATTATTATTCCCCGTTTTTTAACTAGTTCCTATCTTTGATTTCTAATTCTGTCAGATTATGATACAACCTACATTACTGGGTATGCTGGGCACCAACGAAATCATCATCATCCTGGTGATTGTCCTCCTTTTATTCGGAGGCAAAAAAATCCCCGAACTGATGCGCGGTCTCGGCAAAGGTGTACGTGAGTTCAATGATGCAAAAAGCAATGTGAAGCGGGAAATTGAAGAAAGCGCCACCGATGTGAAAAACTCTGTAAAGGAGTAATCTTTTTTCACCGGATACTTATTAACCTCTCAAAAAGCATTCGCTTTTGTTTCACTATTCTTCCATTGAGCAATATCATGCTCAATTACAGGATGCAACGATCAGTTGTGTTCAGGCAGTTGAGCATTACCTGCAGCAGATCGGTTTGTGCCGGCATTTAAATGCTTTTACCGAAGTATATGCGGAAGAAGCCCTGGCGAAAGCCCGGCTCCTTGACCAGCAGCGTGCCGCCGGTAAACCCATGGGCAAACTGCACGGGGTGGTTACCGGGATCAAAGATGTGATCTGTTATAAGGACCATCCCCTCACGGCCGCTTCGGGTATCCTGGAAAATTTTAATTCCATTTACTCCGCCACCGCGGTGGAAAGGCTTTTGCAGGAAGAAGCGATCATTATCGGGAACCTGAACTGTGATGAATTTGCCATGGGATCCACCAATGAAAATTCGGTCTATGGCAAAGTGCTGAATGCCCGGGACGAAACCCGGGTTCCCGGCGGTTCCTCCGGGGGATCGGCGGTGGCAGTACAGGCTGGTCTTTGCATGGTTTCCCTGGGCAGCGATACCGGCGGATCCGTTCGCCAGCCGGCCGATTTCTGCGGCATCATCGGTCTAAAACCCACTTATGGCCGCATTTCCCGGTATGGGCTGATCGCTTATGCCTCCTCCTTTGACCAGATCGGTATCTTCGGAAATACCATTCCCGATGTAGCGCTTTTACTGGAGATCATGGCAGGAGCGGATGAATATGACAGCACGGTTTCGCAACAACCCGTTCCGCCGTACAGCAGCTTGTTAAGCGGGAAAAAGAAATACCGGATCGCCTGGCTGGATGAAGCGCTGAATCATCCCAGCCTGGATCCCGAGATCGCCTCCGGGATCCGGAAGCAATTGGAACAACTGGAAGCAGCCGGTCATGAAGTAAAGGCTGAACGGTTTGATTTGTTCGACTATATTGTACCCGCTTATTACGTCCTGACCACGGCCGAAGCTTCGTCCAATCTTTCCCGTTATGACGGGATTAAATTCGGCCACCGGGCAAAAACCGGGGATGCCGATCTGACCGGGCTTTATAAAATGTCGCGCAGTGAAGGATTTGGGAAAGAGGTCAAGCGCCGTATCATGCTGGGTACTTTTGTCCTGAGTGCCGGCTATTATGATGCGTATTTCACACGGGCCCAGCAGGTCCGGCAACTGCTCTGCAGCAAAATGAACGGGCTCTTTGAATCTTATGATTTTATTATCATGCCCACTTCCCCGGTAACTGCCTTTAAAGCCGGGGAAAAGATGGAGGACCCGATAGCCATGTATCTCGCTGATATTTACACGGTAATGGCCAATCTCGTGGGATGCCCCGCTATTTCCCTTCCGCTTTTTACGCATAGCAATGGTATGCCCTTCGGCCTGCAGGTCATGGCAAACCGTTTTGATGAGGTATCTTTGCTCCGGTTTTCACATGAACTTCTCTCCTGAACACCACATACACCCGGTAAACCCTTATCAGTACCGCAAGTGCATTTATTCCGCAACATATCAACTCTTTGCGCCATAGCGCTGGTATGGGTTCCCGTAATCGTCAGGAGCCAGTCTCCGGCCGGCATACCCAATCCGTCAGCAACAGGAGCCTCCCGGCAGCAGGATACTTTGTCCCTTCCCGCTAATCCGACGGATGAACTCAAGGGATTTAAAAATCTCTTTGAAACATCAACCGTTGGCGGGGTTACCGGGACGAGGCTGAACCCGATGGCCATCAGTTTTGTGGAGAGCTATATGCGGAAATATGGAAAGGGGCTGCGGGATATGAAAAAATGGGCCACTCCCTATTTTACCCTGATCGATAATATCCTGACCCAGCATGGCCTGCCCAGGGAACTGAAATACCTGGCGGTCATTGAATCAGGACTCCGTTACAATGCCATTTCCTGGACCGGTGCCGTGGGGCCATGGGCTTTTATGCCTGCAGCCGGCCGCCAATACGGGCTGACTGTAACAAACGGTTATGACGAGCGGCTGGATTATTATAAAAGCACCCATGCCGCCGCAAGGATGCTCACCGATCTTTATTCAAAATACCAGGACTGGTTATTGGTGATCGCGGCCTATAACTGCGGAGCAGGCAACGTGGACAAAGCCATTAAGCGAAGCAGTAGCCGGGACTTCTGGAAGCTGCAGTATTTCCTTCCCACCGAATCCATGAACCATGTCAAAAAATTCATTTCCACCCATTATGTATTTGAAGGAGAGGGAGGCATTACCACGGTGACCAAAGAAGAAACAAAGGAATTATTGCTGAACAAAGCAACCGCGCTGAATGAAGAAGAACTGAAGAACAGTACCACCCATAAAATCACCGGCCGTTTTCATTCGGCCGTCATCCTGAAATACATTGAAATGGAACCGGCCAGTTTCAATAAATACAATCCCGGCTTTGATGATTCTATATCACTGAACGGAACCTATGAACTCCGGCTTCCCATCGCGCAAATGAACCGGTTTATTGCCAAACGTTACGAGATCCTTGATGAAAGTATAAAGCGGATATTAAATCCTTCCGGTCAGCGCTGAGGTTTTATTCTGTTGCACCCAGTACTTTTTTAATGGCGGCTACTTTTAGCAGGCATTCCTCCCATTCGGCTTCTGCCTGGCTGTAATGGGTGATTGCTGAACCAGCTGGAACTGAAAGGTATTGGTTTGTGGCATTGTACAGGATACTCCGGATCACCACGTTAAAATCAAAATCCCCTTCGGGGTTGATATAGCCCAATGCTCCTGAAAAAATGCCCCGCCGGGTTTTTTCATACTGCTCAATCAGCTGCATCACACTTTTCTTGGGCGCTCCCGTCATGGAGCCCATGGGAAAAACAGCCCGGATGATATCAGAAAACAAGGTTCCCGCTTTTAATTCACCACTGACCGTGGAAATCATCTGGTACACCTGCGGAAAAGTATAGATTCCATACAACTCATCCACTTTTACACTGCCTTCCCTGCATACCCGTGACAGGTCGTTCCGTACCAGGTCGACCACCATTACATTCTCCGCCCGCTCTTTGGCACTCTGGTAAAGCCGCTGTTTGTTTTCCTGGTCTGCTTTTTCATCATTCCGGACACGGGGGGCCGTCCCCTTGATGGGCTGGGAAATAATTTTATTGCCCGTTTTTTTGATAAACCGCTCCGGGCTGGCACAGATCAGCCATTTATCCTCTACCCGGTATAAAGCGGAAAAAGGGTTGGGGGATACCGCACTGAGTTTTTTATAGACCTGCAGGGGATCAATGACCGCCCCCTCCGCAAAAAATTCCTGGCAGAAATTGATCTCATAACAATCGCCCCGCAAAATATGCTGCTGCAGTTCCCGGATCACCGGGAGGTAGGTTCCCCTGGTAAAGCGGCTTTGCACCGTTAAGGGCCCCGTTGTATTTCCGGCCTGTTGCGGTTCCGGTTGTTCCCGTATGGCCCTGTAAACCGCTTCCGGGTCCGCGGCTTCAATCATCAGCTTATCAGCCGTTAAGCGGATCAGGATCTCCGGCTCAAAGAAAAAAAGGTCGGGAAATTGAATATGATCGGGGTGACCGGAGCATAAGGCTTCTGTTTCATTCTTGAGATCATACCCCAGGTGACCGAATATCCAGCTTTTTTTTTCATCGAGGAACGATTGCAGGCTTTGCAGCGCCTGGCCAGCTGGAAGCGACAATTGTCTTTTCACACCGGCTGCCAGCAGGCATTCCACCGCATGCGGTCCGGCGGGGTAGCGATGATTATCCAGAAAACAAAAAGTGCTGAAGGCCTGCGCCCAGTTCAGCACTTTTTCTTTTATCTGTTCAAAATCACTTACAGGATATACATCATGCCAAAGTTCAGATGGGTTCAATGGAGTTGATCGTAAGTGGACAGTTAATAATCATCATCCTCTTCATCATCATAATCCTTGTCGTCAAAGAGGTCTTTGAATTCATCGTCTTCAAATTTGAAATCTTCCTCCTCCCCCTTTTTCCCGGGGACGGCAGGAGCTTTCTTTCCCTTTGATTTGGGAATATCGAATTCGTCGAAATCAGGATCCCATTCTTCCTCTTCTTCGGGTTTATCCCAATCATCGGCCTCGTCCTCCAGGTCATCCTCCTCATCGTCGTCGTCTTCCTTTTTTGAGGGCACGGCTTTACCACCTTTTTTTGAAGGCTTCACATCCTCCTCGTCATCAAAATCATCCTCATCCTCCTCTTCCTCCTTTTTGCTGGGTTTGGGTACGGCTTTTTTTGCCGCTTCCTTTTCAGCAGCAGCACCCGCCTTACCGGTGGTCTTTTTTTCCTTTACTGGTTTTATCGCCATAGTTTAACAGGATTAATATTGTAAAATTTCAGCGAAGTTTTTAATTCGCCAAATTTTTAAAAAAATTTTTTTTCAATGATCCGCGCCCGGTCCGCCGGCGCGGTTTTTATTTTACCTGTATGAGCTGGTCCCTACCCGGGCCATTGGAAATATAGTGAATATCCACGCCCAGGTATTCATTGATAAAACTAACGTAGGTTTTCATAGTTGCAGGTAATTCATCAACTGTTTTGACCTGGCTTGTAGTGGTATTCCAGCCGGCAAATTTTTTATACAGCGGAACCGGTTTCCGGTGTCCCATCTGGAAAGGCACTTCCCGGCTTTCTTTTCCATCCACCTGGTAAGCCGTACAGACTTCCAGCTCGGCAAAAGCGTCCAGTACATCGGCTTTTGTCATGACAATTTTGGTCACCCCATTGATCATACAGGCAAAATTCAATGCCACCAGGTCAATCCAGCCGCAACGGCGTGGCCGGCCGGTGGTGGCGCCGAATTCATTCCCTGTCTTTCTTAATTCCTCACCGGTCTCATCCTCCAGTTCTGTAGGGAAGGGACCGCTGCCGACCCGGGTGCAATACGCCTTGGTCACCCCGATCACATCACCGATATGCTGCGGTGCCACACCCAGCCCGTTGCAAACACCGGCTGAAATGGTATTGGAAGAAGTGACATAGGGGAATGTTCCGAAATCAATATCCAGCATACTGCCCTGTGCCCCTTCGGCGAGGATCCGCTTACCGGCTTTGATTTTGTTGTTGATGAAATATTCGCCATTTACAATATTGAGCTGCTTCAGGAATTCAAGCGCCTCAAAGAATTCCTCTTCCCAGGCCGTGATATCTTCCTGGAAATTGTAATTATCCAGCAGGCGCTGGTGTTTCATGCGCAGTTTAATATACTGCGTGGTGAAATTCTTGTCCAGCAGGTCGCCCACGCGCAGGCTGTTCCGGCCTGTTTTATCCATATAAGTAGGCCCGATCCCTTTCAGGGTGGAGCCGATCTTCTGGTTTCCTTTTGAAATTTCGGCGGCCTTATCCAGTGCCCGGTGAGTGGGCAGGATCAGGTGGGTGCGCTCCGCGATAAAAAGATTTTTCTTCAGGTCAATACCAAAGGAAGCCACGGTATCACATTCTTTTTTCAGGGTAACCGGATCCAGCACCACCCCATTCCCGATGAAGTTGATGATTCCCGGGTGAAACACCCCGGAAGGGATCTGGTGGAGCACTACTTTTTTATCCTGTACATACAAGGTGTGCCCGGCATTGGGACCACCCTGGAAACGGGCCACCACATCGTAGTCCTTCGCAAAAAAATCAACGATCTTTCCCTTTCCTTCATCGCCCCACTGGAGGCCTAGTATTACATCAACCATGAGTCAGTTATCTGTTATTTTTTAGCCGCTTTGAAATGGGCGGGCCTGCCCTCCCCTGCTGTAGCAATGGCTGGGCAAAAATACGGGTTCAACAAAAAGCCACCGAATTAAATCCGGTGGCCTTTCTATATATTTTATTCCCATTTCCCTAAAACATATCAACTGAGGGGAATTCGTTACCCATCCATTACCTGATCAGCATCACGGTGCCCTTTTTTGTAACCAGCCTGTCATCTTTTGTCAGTCCTTCGATCATCCAGACATAGACTCCGGAGCCCTGTTCCACGCCGCCAAAACGGCCGTCCCAGCCCTCATTCAGCTGGCGGGTGGAGAATACCAGCTGGCCCCAGCGGTTGAAGACCCGGAAATAGTTATAACTCTTCATGCCCACGGGGAAAGGGGTAAACCTGTCATTTTTGCCGTCATTATTGGGTGAAAAGCCGGTTGGCACATAAATATCGGGGCCTTTGTAGATCCGTACTGTTATATATCCCTCCCCAATACAACCGGCAATCGTGGAGGCAAGCACCTGGTATTGCACATCCTGTCCGATCGCGCCAACGGTCACTACCGGGTTGGGAATATTCAGGTTGCCGGTACCCACTGTTGAATTCGGGTTACTCAACCCGGTGACCGGGGTCCAGGCGTAATTGATCACATCACTGTCTGAGGGCACCGCCAGTAACTGGAATTTGTCACCGGGATAGCCGATGGTATCATAGGGATAGGTCTTCACTTTGATCGGGGGCGTTACATCAATCCGCATATCATCCGTCACGAGGGACGCACAACCATTCGCATCAGATAATATGGAAACGGTGTAAACCACATCCTTGGCCGGGGTGGAAACCGGGTTCCCCACATTGGCATTATCCAGGTAAGTGGAGGGCGTCCAGGTATAGTTGGTACCTCCTGTTGCCTGCAGATGGTAACTCTGCCCGTAACAAATAAAGCCATCGGGACCGGCATCGGGTATGGGCGCTGCATTCACATTCACGATCACCGTATCCTCATGCACACAGCGGCCCAGGGTGGCGGTAACAATATATTGGGTGGTGATCACGGGATTGGCCACCGGGTTATAGATCGTGGTATCGCTGAGGGCCGTTGCCGGGGACCATCGGTATTGAGTGGCATTGGAGACCAGTTGCAGCTGAACGGATTTGCTCTCACAGATCGTGGGATCCGCCTGCGGGGTCATGGTCATATTATCGGTCAGTCCCACGATGGCGGGGAAACTGGTCGTACATCCCAGGTTATCTTTTACGGTAACAGTATAATTGCCCGGCGCCACATTGAATTGATTGGCGGCCTGGAAATTTGTTCCGTCAATGGAATAGGTATAATTGCTGTTGCCGCCATTGGCAGTAACCAGGATCACTCCATCAAGGCCGCCGTCGCAACTGGCATTGGAATTGGCGGAGTTCGCAGTGAGTGCCGCAGGTTCTGTAACCGTGATATCGTAACTGCTGTTACAGTTATTGGCATCCCGGATACGAACGGTATAGGTGCCGGCAGGCACATTAAATATATTGCTGCCCTGCCAGAACAGTCCGTCAATCGAATATTGATAGGGTGCAATACCCCCCGTGCCGGTGGCGGTGATAATTCCATTTCCCTGGCCATTACAAACCACTGGGACCATGGCGGCCGTGGTAGTAAGTAAGGCCGGCTCGGAAACTGTTACAGGAATACTACCCTGGCAGCCGTCTCTTTCCCTGAACCAAACCGTATATAATCCGGCGGGGAGACCAGTAAACACATTACCTGCCTGCCAGTTAACCCCATCGAGGGAATATTGGTACGGTGCATTCCCCGCCGCTGGCTGGTTTACGGTAATTGAACCGGTGGAGCCGCCATTACAAAGAGCATCTGAATGGATGGCAGTAGTAGCAAGGGGCGGGCCAAATCCAATTGTAACGGGAATAGCAGGAGTAAAACATCCAAAAGCATCCTGTACTGTAACAGTATGGGCGCCTGCCGTTAAATTTGTAAACGTATAAGGTACAGATGAAATAACAGGTACTCCTCCGTCAAGTGTAAAAATAAAAGGAGCGGAACCGGTGGTGGGTGTTACCAGGATGGATCCGTTATTCGCCCCGTTACAAGAAGTAGATGTGGGTGTTACATCAGCCTGCATCTGGTTCAGGTTAACAGTAAATGTATCCAATGAAACCAACTGTGATGCAGAGCCATCACAGACCGAAAAGGTTGTTTTTACTACAAATTGTGTGGAGCTTGTGGAAACACAAACATTGGGAAAATTGAGATCGAGCAGCCCTGCCGTTGTGGTGGCTGTATCCGCAGCAGCTACCAGTACGCCCCCCATAGTGTATAATTCGGAGGAGACATATCTCGAAGCGCCTGAAGACGGAATAAATTTATACCCGGTATTGTTCTCCGTCCATACTGCATTATTTTTCCCGACACCCCAGACAGCCTGGTTCTGATTCCAGTTCTGAATCCCCAGAATCCCTCTTCCGGCGTTTGTAGAAGAATTACAGGATTTCCGCTCAAAAAACATTTCAACAATACCTGTTGACTCATGAATCACCATCTGAAATGTATTTGCCGGGGCCGGGCATGAACCGGAAGAAACACCAAATACACCTACATGATAATAACTGACTACAAATTTCCTGCATGGGGCATTCCCAAAAACTTCCCATTGTATTTTCCTGTCACCAGCACTGGCTCCGATACGCGGGTCCAGATCTGAATAGGCGGCCATTATAGATGCCTTGGGATAATAAGTAGAGAAAGAACTACAAATGGATCCGCCAGAATAGGGAATAGATTGTGTTATTGGCCAGGCATTACTGCAACTTGCATTAGCCGGATCAAAAGTCATTATTCCATTGGACCCAACAACGGTACTGTTATAGGTACTCCCATAAAAACAAAAAGGGAAGGGTAAACTGATCAGATAACTGTAAAAATCATCAGCGTAAAGTGCAGGATCTATCGAACCAGTTGCTGTATTATAAGGATAAGGGGTATATGGAACGGATACCAGAGTATAATCATTGGTGGATTTGATATGAGGTATCTGGAAACTCACCGGTGCACAAAGCTGGCCACATGACCGGTTGATTACAGCCCCGTTAATATTGGTAGGGATACAATTTTGCGCAGAAACAGTTTCCTCCAAAAAGAAAAAAAAGCCTGCCAGGGCAAAAACTTTCAGCAGTTTTAGTCTCATAATACAAATGCAGTTGGTATGGGTAAACTCAGGTCCTTAACAAGCCTTCAAGATAAGAAAAATATCGCTTGGACCCTGTCTGCGGGGAAACTAACCTGCCAAAAACCGGGAGGGGAAATTTACTAATTGTCACGGATCAATGATTATCAACTGTCTCAGGAGGGTATATCTTCCATATCGTACCGTTCTACGGACTCAATCCCCGGCAGTTTCAACAGGCTCTGTACCAATATATCCAGCTCCTCCTTATCGTGCACATAGAGCCGGATATTGCCTTTAAACAATCCCTCATTGGCTTCAATGGTCAGGGCCGCGATATTGATCTTCAGTTCGCCGGAGATCAGGTTGGTGATCTTGTTGACCACACCCACATCATCCATCCCGATGATCTTGATACCGGTCAGGAAGGAGATCTCCTTGTTCTTGGCCCATTTGGTCTTGACCACCCGGTGTCCGTAGTTGGCCAGCAGTTTTGCTGCATTGGGACAATTGGTCCGGTGGATCGTCAGGCCCTTTCCCGTGGTAACAAAACCAAACACATCATCCCCCGGGATGGGCTTACAGCAATTGGCCAGGTTATACACGATCCGGTCGCTGCTTTCGCCGAAGATCACCAATTCAGCGTCTTTCTTCCCGGTAACATGGTGCGGAAGGAATTCGTGTTTCTCGGGATGAATTTTTACCGGCCTCGGCGCTTCGAGCCGGTCACCGGTGACTTTGAAATCCTTTAATTCCTTCAGGTCAATATTCTTCACTGCCACCTGGTAAAACAGGTCCAGGTTGGAACCCAGTTTATACCATTGCACCACTTCATCAAGATTGTGCTGCGACATAGCGGCTCCCATGCCTTCGAGTTTACGCTGCACCGCATATTTGCCTTCATCGGCTACTTTTCTTTTTTCTTCTTTCAGCGCATCCCGGATCCGGCCTTTGGCTTTGGAAGTGACCACAAACCCCAGCCAGTCCTCCGATGCTTTTTGCTTATTGCTCGTAATGATCTCCACCTGGTCCCCGCTGTGCAGTTTATGACTGATCGGCACCAGTTTGTGATTGACCTTGGCCCCGATAGTCTTGACCCCGATGGCACTGTGGATCGCGAATGCAAAATCAAGAGCAGTGGAACCTACGGGCAGCATCTTCACATCTCCTTTCGGTGTGTACACATAGATCTCCTCTGCCAGGAAACTGGTCTTGAAATCCTGTAAAAAATCAATACTGTCGGTTTCCTGGTTACTGATCACTTCCCGGATTTGCTGGAACCATTTATCGAAGCGGCTTTCATCCGTAGTGCCTTCCTTGTATTTCCAGTGGGCCGCCAACCCCTTTTCGGCAATCTCGTTCATCCGCCGTGTACGGATCTGGACTTCCACCCATTTCCCCTGCGGTCCCATTACGGTCGTATGCAGGGCCTCATATCCGTTCGCCTTTGGATTGCTCAGCCAGTCCCGCAGCCGCTCCGGGGAAGGACTGTATTCATCCGTGATCATGGAATATACTTTCCAGCAATCCTCCTTTTCCTTTTCAGGAGGTGAATCGAGGATGGCCCGGATGGCAAAGAGGTCATAAACTTCTTCAAACTCCACGGACTTTTTTTTCATTTTATTCCAGATGGAATGGATACTCTTGGGACGGCCGAAGATTTCCGCGTTCAGACTGGCTTTTTCTAATTTGTCCTTAATGGGTTTGATAAATTCATTGATGTATTTGGTCCGCTCCTTTTTGGTTTCGGCCAGTTTGCGGGCAATCTCCTTATAGGTTTCCGGCTCCATGTATTTCATAGCCAGGTCTTCCATTTCCGTTTTGATGGTATAGAGTCCCATCCGGTGGGCCAGCGGGGCATAGATATAAACCGTCTCCGAAGAAATCTTGAGTTGTTTTTCCCTTTTCATGCTGTCAAGGGTGCGCATATTGTGCAGCCGGTCGGCCAGTTTGATCAGGATCACCCGGGGATCATCCGTAAGCGTCAGTAAGATTTTCTTGAAATTCTCCGCCTGCTGGGAGGCATTCACATCGATTACGTTGGCGATCTTGGTCAGTCCGTCCACGATCCGGGTGATCTCCTCCCCGAATTCCCTTTTTACATCTTCCAATGAAATATCGGTATCCTCGACGGTGTCATGCAATAAGGAGCAGATGGTGGACCGAACCCCCAGCCCGATCTCTTCGGCGCAGATCTTGGCCACCGCGATAGGATGCAGGATATAGGGTTCCCCGCTCTTGCGCCGCATGGTTTTATGGGCGTCGGCGGCCATTTCAAAAGCGGTGCGGATCAGGGTTTTGTCGCCCGGTTTTAACTTGGTCTTGATCACTTTCAGCAGGGAACGGTATTCCCGCAGGATGAGTTTCTTCTCTTCCTCCTCGTTCAGGTTATATTTCGGCGACTGTGCAACGGTTTCCATGGTCTACGAATTTACTGAATATTGGGGAGAGTAGAGCGCTGCCGGGGAAGCTTTTGATTCCGGCTAAGCGTTCACAAGGAAAAAGCCAGGGAGGGGATTTTTTTAACCTGAGAACTCCCCGGGGTCCCTGTTCCCGGTTATCTGTAAAACGACAGCTCGTTTGCCCTTCCTGCGGGAGAACTGCAATCTTTCACCAATGAATATTCAAATTCCCGGTGTCAAATCAAACGAACGGCCCGCTTAAAAACTTAAGCAGGCCGGTTGTATTATTCAGACTTGTTCAATCCCTATTTCAGGAAATCATACCGGAGCATGATCTCATGGGCATTGGCACCTTTGTCATACACGCTCAGGGGCGAGCTGTAGATATCAAAGCAATAGCCAATATTAAATTTCTTCTGGATCCGTACACCGGCCGAGAGCATCCAGCTCTGGTGCGCCCGCATAGCCAGTCCCCACCAGAATACATTGTTATGATCCACCCGGGCACCGGCCTGGAATTCCGTGGGGGCATTGGGCAGAAAGATCAGCAAAAAGTTGGGGATGATCTTTGTGGTCCCGTCCACATTCCACTGGTAACTGCCGTGCAGGTAATAGTGGCGGTACTGGCGGGCTTCTTCGCTGCGGGTGAGGTTACCGCTGTACACATCCAGTTTGGACTGGATCAGCTGACTAACGGAAGCGCCTGCCTGTAATTTCTTACCGGTGTAGGCCACGCCCAGCCCGGCATCGCCTTTGAAGCGGTTCTCCGCCGCTCCCATCACGGGGTCATTCCCCAGGGAGGCCTGCAGTTTGGTCTTGTCAATGGAGAATTGCTGAAAACGGGCTTCCAGGCCCACTGAAAAACTGGCGTCGTTTTTAAGAGCGATATGATAAGCGTAAGCTGTTTGCAGCCCGGTGCGGCGGGTGGGGCCGGTCACATCATTAAAAATATAACCGCCGATACCGATTTTAGCATGGGGCAGGTAGCCGGAGCCAAATAACAAAGTAGTCTGCGGGCCACCCTCGATCCCGTCCCACATTGACCGGTAGGATGCACCGATGCTTCCGTATTTCAGGGCGCCGGCAGTGGCGGGGTTATGCAGGTTGCCCTGTTGCTCGTACAGGGAGGCGGTCATCAGTTGCTGGGCTGATACAACAGCCCCGGCAGCTATAAAACAGGAGAGCATTATGATTCGTTTCATACAATTTCTTTTTTACAGGTTAACGCAGAATGGTCACATTTCCTTTCAGGTATTCGGTTTTGCCATTTAGGAGAGTATAAGTAATCACATAATAGTAGGTACCATCGGGCAGCGGTTTGCCTTCATACGTACCATCCCATGTATTTTTATAATCACCCGACTCAAACACTTTGGCACCATAGCGGTTAAAGACCTGGGCTTTGGCGCTGGACAGGCAGTTGCCGTTTGTCACCAGCCATTTTTCATTGATGCCATCCCCATTGGGTGTAAAGGCATTCATGGGTTTGATGCAATACGGGATCACGGTTACAGTGACATCATCTGTTGCCACACAACCCAGCGGCGTGGTCACCTGTAAACTGTACGTGGTGGTTCCTGCCGGTGTGGCTTTGGGTGACAGGATGGTTGCGGAGCTCAGGCCGGTGGACGGTGTCCACAGGTAACTTCCGGCAGAGCCCGTTGCATGCATCTGGTAACTGTCACCGGCAATAATGATCGCATCTGCCCCGGCATTGGCCGTGGCACCGGGTACGACGGTCACGGTAACCGCCCCTTGCTTGGTACAGGTGCCCAGCGTGGCCGTAACGGTATAAGTTGTGGTGGTCTGCGGTGATAATACCGGGTTCGCAACAGCCGTATTGCTGACCCCGGCAGCAGGGGACCAGCTATAATAAGCGGCATTACCCTGTACGGCAGGTGTAAACGAAGCACCAAGACAGATTGTACCCCCGTTTCCTGTGGCCAATGTAAGGTTATCACTTAACAGGATAGCGGCCTGTTGTGTGGCGGAAGCGCAGGTGGAACCCGTATTGCGGACTTTCAGGTTATAGGTCCCCGGGGCCAGGTTGGAAAAAGTATTGGAAGCCTGGTAGGTGGCACCGTTATCGATACTGTATTCCTTAGTAGCCGCTCCGCCTCCTGTGGCAGTAATAGTAATACTGCCGGTGCTGGTGCAGGTGGCATCCGTTTTCGTAAAAGTCAGTGAAGGCGCCAGGTCCCTTTTTACATACACGGTATCTGAAAACACCACATCGGCGGCGGGGTTATTGCACTGTCCGTAGGTAACCCGTACCTCATAGGCGGTGCTGTCACCTGCCGGGCAAACATCCGGGAAACTGAGATTCAGGATACCGGGAGAAGCGGTGCTGGTATCCGCATTGGCCACTACCGTTCCGTTGACCAGCAATTGGGCAGTTTTTAAACGGGAAGTTCCCCCACTGGGAGTAAAGCGCCAGCAGGAATCCATCCCGGTGCTGCCCCATTGTGTGGCATTCTTTCCGGGAGCGGCTACAGCGGCAGTACGGGTTTGGTTCTGCATCCCCAGGATGGTCATTCCGCTGTTCCAGCCGGTACAAAAAGGCTTATCCTTTATATAGACTTCCACAATACCGGTACTTTCATACAATACCATCATATGGGTGGCGATATTACCCCCGCAACCGGATCCGAAATAAGGAACTTCATTATAACTTACTATGAACCTTCTGCGGGGAGCGGTGCCCTCAATGCGGTATTCAATCCGTTTATTGGGAGCGGGTTCATCAATATCAATATCATGATAGGGGCCGAAGATCATCGAAGGAGCATAGGTGGTTTTGGGAATGCCACCGTTGGTGGCACTGATGGAATAACCACTGTTGGAACTGGCCCTGGAAGTATCGAAGGTTACAGCTGAATTGGTCCCGATCAGCAGGGTCGGGTAGGTAATCCCGTAAAAGCAAAAAGGGAAGCTGACCGGCACTTTTGAAGTCCACTGGTCATCATAATAAGAACCGCTGATCAGGGTCCGGACGTCAATACCGGTGGCGGTTACAAAAGCAAATGGCAGGTAAGCCGGGTTGGTAACCACATAATCATCCGTTTGTTTGATATGCGGAACCTGCGCACTGATCGACACGCAGGATGTGCCACAGGGCAACTGGATCAAACGATTGGGAATGGTAAAGGTGGTGGCAGGGTTCTGGCCATAAGCAAACAGGCCAGCCATAAACCCCATAAGGAGTAGATACGACTTTCTCATCAACATTTAGTTTGGTTGCAGTAAATAATTAGGCGCGGGTTTACGCACCAGTTGTTCCAGGATTCAAATTTTATGGGGAAGACAGAGCCTTCTGCAGATTTTCAGCGGATACAGACTCAAAGCCAGGTGTCCAAACGTACAAATAATTTAAAACTATTTAAAATGTATTTGAAGCTTTTTTGTCAACTTGATCCAAATTAAGCCTTCCCCCTCTCCCCCTATAAGCCAAAATGCCCTACCTTTGCTGCCCGTTTGGAAAAGGGATTGCTGCGAACTGAAGGCTAAGAACTAAAAGCTATTCCAAACGGCAAAAACCGGATGTGGTGAAATTGGTAGACACGTCAGACTTAGGATCTGATGCCGTAAGGTGTGGGGGTTCGAGTCCCTCCATCCGGACACATAAAAGAAAGTTGACAGGTTAAAAGGTTGACAGGTTTACATGGAAGAACCTCAGCTTTTCAACCTGTCAACTGGTTAACTTATCAACTATTAAAAATGGCTACAGTAACGAAAGAGAACATCGGCCAGCTGCATGAAAAGCTGACCGTAAAACTGGAAAAGACCGATTACCTCCCCACGTTTGAAAAAGCGCTGAAAGAGTATGGGAAAAAAGCGAATATCCCCGGGTTCCGGAAAGGGATGGTACCGGCCGGCCTGATCAAAAAAATGTATGGCCCCTCCTTATTCACGGATGAGGTACTGAAATCAGTGGACCGCGAACTGATCGGTTACCTGCAAAATGAAAAGCTGGATATTTTCGCCCAGCCCCTGCCTTTGGAATCCGATTTCCACCAGCTGGATGTAAACAATCCCGCTGATTATACCTTCCATTTCGAAGTAGGTATGAAACCGGCATTCGGATTGCCGGACCTGGGCAAAGCCCCTACCACCCGCTATGTGGTAACGGTGACCGATGAAATGGTGGACAGCGAGATCACCCGTTTACAGAACCGTTACGGCAATATGAAAGATGAAGAAACGGTAAGCTCTGAAGAAAATGTACTGAACCTGCTGTTTACTGAAACAGATGCAGCGGGAACGGAACTGGAGGGTGGTATTAAAAAAGACAATTCCATCCTTGTCAAATACTTTACTGAAGGTTTCCGCAAAAAATGGACCGGTAAGAAGACCGGGGATGCAGAGATCACAGCGCTGAAAAATGCATTTGACGAAAAAGAAAGGGAATGGATCATTGGCGACCTCGGGCTGGATAAAGCAGATGCCACCGCGGCTGACAAAACCTTCAAAATAGAAATCACCAAAGTAGGTTTACTGGAAAAAAGAGAACTGAATGAAGAATTCTTCACCCAGCTCTACCCCGGCCAGGAAGTAAAAACAGAAGCCGATTTCCGGCAGAAGATCCGGGAAGAAATACAGGCTTACTGGAACGGCCAGGCTATGAACCAGATCCACGACCAGGTTTTTCACCAGTTAGTGGATCATACCCTCATTGAATTCCCCGAAGGGTTCCTGAAAAAATGGGTAAAGACACAGGGCGAAACGGCCAAATCCGATGAGGAAGTGGAAGCCGAATTCCCCAAATTCCTCAGCCAGTTAAAATGGACCCTTATTTCCGACAAGATCGTACAGGATTATGCGATCCAGGTAAACCCGGATGAGATCCGCGCTTTTGCCAAACAGCAACTATTCGGCTATATGGGCGGCGCCAACCTCAGTGATGACCAACCCTGGGTTGCGGATTACGTGGAGAAAATGATGAAGGACCGGAAATACGTGGAAGATGCTTACAACCGCCTGCAGACCCAGAAGATCTTTGAATGGGCGGCCACCCAGGTTAAGCCCGCTGACAAAGACATCAGTGCCGATGATTTTGCCAAACTGGTGGAAGAACACCAGCACCATCACCATTAATCAACCTGTTGCTTTAACGCAACTGATCCTATAGCCCCGCTTTTCACCGCGGGGCTTTTTTATGCTGTTATATGCAGTGCAAAAGGGCATATAAAAAGGGGCATATATCCCCGATATATGCCCCGCCTGTCAGCAGCCATGGGTGGCTGTTTTTCTATTACAACTTGATCAGTTTAGCGCTGTACAGTTTCACGTTGCCTGCCATTACTTCCACCAGGTAGACGCCACTGACCAGCCGGTCCAGTTTTTGGGTCACCCGGATCGTATTGCTGCCGGTATATCCCGGTTGTTTTTTCAGGAGCAGTAACCTGCCCTGTGTAGTATAGATCCTCAGTTCCAGGCCGGCATTCGCGGCCAGTTCCACCTGCAGGTTAAGCTGGTTTTCGAAGGGGTTGGGCCAGCTATACACCTGTTTGCCCGGGTTGGGCCGGAGGGCCACGATATTGGAGTACCGGAAGTCCCCATCGTTATCCATTGCTTTGACCCGGTAATAAACCACCGGCCTGCATGCTGCCGCCCCGAGTTCATCCAGGGCTGAATAGTTACCATTTGTACCGTTGGTACCGGCAGCCGGCACTTCTGCACAAGCCATGAAATGGATACCATCTGTACTTCTCTCCACGATGAACCGGCTGCATTGCTGTTCATTTTCGGTTGTCCATTTCAGTTGTACCAGCGTATTGTCCAGAACGGCACTCAGTTCGATCGCACTCAGCGGAAGCGGGTAGAGTATGGCAATCCCCCCGAATAAAGCCGGTTTGGTATCCAGGCCATCATTATTGGCAATACCATCTCCCTCCGGGTCGGAAGGATTATCTATCATCCCGTCATTGTCGCCATCCATTGAACTGCGGTAACCGGAATCAATATCATCAGAAACCCCGTTACTGGTCAGGTCAATATAATTGGGCGTACCATCCGTATCGGTATCAGCCACAGCCGGGTCGGTCGCATCGCCGAATTTTGCGGGGGCACCGTCGGCACTGTTCATAATGCCATCCCCGTCTGTATCCGCGCCATCGATCACCCCGTCATTGTCCACATCACTCAGGCCGGGTGTTCCGCTTTCCTGCAAATCACCCATCGCATCGTTATCGCTGTCCAGATCCCGGAAATCAGGCACGCTGTCGCCGTCTGTATCCCGCGGGAACAGGTCCGCCGCATCCCCAAACGATGCATCATTTCCGTCCGCGCTGTCCATAATTCCGTCAAAGTCCGCATCCGGTCCGTCCACCACCCCGTCACTGTTGGTATCCGCTATGGCAGCATGCCCGCTTTCTTTGATATCATTGATGCCATCATTGTCACTGTCCAGGTCGAGAAAGTCCTTATGGGTATCCCCATCCGTATCCCTTACGGTATAATTATTGGTGGCGGTACCGTCATCGGATGTTTCAATTGCATCCGCCATCCCGTTGCTTCCTTTGGCCACGGCCCCATCGATCACCCCGTTATTGTCCGCATCCATCGCTGCAATATTTGCCGCGGAGATACCGGATTCATTGAGATCATTGATCCCGTCGTTATCACTGTCCAGGTCCTTGTAATTGGGTACCCCGTCCCCGTCAAAATCATCATTATTAAAATCACCGTCCCCGTTGGCATCCTCCACCGCATCTGCAATACCGTCGTTATCACTGTCTGCATCACAGGCATTGCTGACACCATCGCCGTCCCTGTCCAGTACGGAAGACTTGCTGTTAACGACGGAACAACCGTCGCAGGCATCCGGGAGGCCATCCGAGTCTGTATCGATCGCATCATTCCCGGCCCCGCATACTTCCACACAATCGGCCACACCATCATTGTCATCATCCCGGATCACATAAGCGTTATAAATCCGGAACGTACCGCCAATCGTTGCATTGATGAGACCGTCATTGAAAACGATCTGTACTTCATCAAATGCCACCGTCGATTTAATCCCGATAAAGGTTTTGCCGGAAGAAGGGTTCAGCAAGCCCAGGTCCAGTAAGCCGGCCCCTGTGGAGCTTTGTACCGGGGTGCCATTATCATCCTTATACAGGTTGATGGTGATCGCATCCAGGATGCCCAGGTCCAGCAGGGTCGCATCTCTTGCAATCACAAAGCCGGCAAAGGTATTGGCCGGTAAGTCAACCCCATCGTTTTTAACAGCGATCCGTCCGCCGCATCCCACACTCAGCAATGCAGGCGTATAGCTGGCATAGTTCGTAAGGTTTGCATCCACCACGTTAGCGGTTCCGCTAAGCGACTGACCAATGCATATTGCACCAAAGGTTCCTGTCCGGGAAGCCTGGAGGGATCCGGTATAGGGAGAAGCCTGCCCGGCAATAAGTGCCAAGCTGCAGTCGGTGCAGCCCGGGGCACTTTCAAATGCATAATATATTTTAATGGCGTTTACGTTTACACCAAGGGTATTGTCGGTAACCAGGCGAACTTCATTGAAACTTTTCGTCGTGGTAATGGATACCTCCTGTTTTTCCGTACCGGCAGTGGAAAGGGCAGCTATATTCACACCCGCTCCACCGGTGCCCAGCAGTACGGTTTCCTGCAGTTCGCCATGAAGATAAGTGGCGATGGATAAGGCATTCAGCACATCCGCTGTCAGCAATGAGGGTGTGTACCCGATCATAAAGCCGGCTTTGTTACCGGCGGGATATACCAGTTGCTCGTCCAGCACAGCGGCATAAACCGGTTCGCTGAGCAAGGGGGTACCGACGGGAACGGTGAATGTTCCGAAAGTCGTTTTATCGCCATCCGTAATGTTAGCGGGGTTTGTCAGTGTAACCAGTGCATCTACCAGGCCGCCGTTAAAATTCACGGAACTGCCAACACCCCCGATTTGCTTATAACAATAGGAACCGGTAAAATCAGTCCCGCAATCAGGTGCAAAAGCCATCGCATAGTAAATCCGGTAATCCTGGGTAACCGCGACCACCGCGTTAAAAATAAACCGCACTTCATCAAAAGCCGCTGTTGTTTTAAAACTCAGGTAGGCTTTGCCGGTTCCCCCGCTCAATAAGGTAACACGGATATTCGCCAGGCCTGTCTTAAATTCCTGGCGGACACCATTGTTCCAGGTTTCCAGCCGGAATGAATTCAGCACATCGGCAGAAAGGACCTCGCTGCCCAGGTCGATCACATAACCGGCGATCCAGCCGGAGGGATAGGTAACGGTGTTGTCCGCAATAGAAATACCATTTTCCGCCAGCAGACCGAGCGCCCGGACATAAGTGGCGTAATTTGTCGTACTGGCATCCGTTGCATTATCAATATTGCTGACAAAGGAACAGCCGGCGCACAATAGTCCATTCTCCACCGGAGTGGCGGTCTTTCCAAATCCCGCCATGGGTGTATAACAGGGCGCACCGGATTGAGCAAGGACCTCGATGCCTGCAAAAACTGAAAAATAAAAAACCGTTAAGGAAGGAAAGAATAAACGCAGTTTTCTGAATAACAGGATAGCATGATTTCTCATAACAATTATTTTAAACGTCCAAAAAATTGTTTATGACCTCTCACGAGAAGGTAGCTAATTCAGGAAGAGGACTTACATTGTCGCAAGTCAGGTGAGGAACGGCAATGAGAATAATTACAGTATAAAGGTACTCTGCCAAAAATCCGGATAGAAATGGCGGGTGAAACATCTTACTGACTTTTTTGAGAAATTAAGTGCTAACCTCTACTTATTTTTTAGCTTTTACATATACTTATAAAAGCCACTCCGGCATCTTTTTTTTTAAAAGAGCAGGGCAGCTTTTTTGGTTATTCATCTTAAAAAAACCGGTATCCCTGGCCCTGTTCTTTTCTTACCCCGGTCTGTCCTGCCGGCCTTGTCATATTAACCGGATTAAAATGAAACAACCGGTACTCGCCTATGGCAACTGACGTAATGTCCTGGTTTTTACCCTCGCACGGTATTTGAAACCCCTTTATTTCAATAGATTCCTTACCTTCAAACCGGAAAAAAAAGATTATGCACCTGAACTCAGAATTTGAAAAATATGCGGTTAAACACCGCGGATTGTCCAGCAATACCCTGAATAGCTACGCTTCTCACCTGGTAACAGCCATGACGCCGAATATCATTGAGGAACGTTCCCTGAATGTGGCCGTGATGGATGTGTACAGCCGCCTGATGATGGACCGGATCATATTCCTGGGATACCCGATCAATGATGAGATTGCCAATATCGTCACCGCCCAGTTGCTGTTCCTGGATTCCACGGACCGCACCCGCGATATCAACATGTACATCAACAGCCCCGGGGGCAGTGTGTATTCCGGCCTGGGGGTCTATGATACCATGCAGTATGTAAGTCCCGATATCGCCACCATCTGTATCGGTGTGGCGGCTTCGATGGCCTGTGTATTGCTGGGTGCCGGTACGCATGGTAAACGCGCCGCATTAAAGCATGCCCGCATCATGATGCACCAGCCCAGCGGCGCGATCGGGGGGCAGGCCAGTGATATTGAAATCACGGTAAACGAGATCCGCAAACTGAAAAAGGAACTCTACGAAGTGGTGAATATCCATACCGGCAAACCGCTGGAGCAGATTGAAAAGGATTTTGACCGCGACAACTGGATGACAGCGGCAGAAGCCAAGGAATACGGGCTGGTGGATGAAGTGCTGCTGGTCAATCCCCGCAAACAGAAAAAAGATTAATTCCCTACACTTATTTTAAACCTGCTACATGAACCGTAAGAATACTTTATACACTGACCCGAAAATTTCCGGGTGGCGAATGGATGATGAAGAGGAAAAAGAAGAACAGCCCAAGAGTGACCTGGGGATGTTCAGTAAAAAACTGGAGCGCTATTTCTTTGAGAAAAGAGCGGTGTATCTCTGGGGCGTGGTGGATGATAAAAGCGCCAAGGATGTGGTCAGCAAACTGTTGTTGCTCGATGCGGACAAACCGGGGGAAGAAATCAAGTTCTATATTAACAGCCCGGGTGGGGTGGTCACCAGCGGCATGGTGATGTATGATACCATGCAGATGATCAAGAGCCCGGTCAGTACGGTTTGTATGGGACTGGCGGCTTCCATGGGCAGTATTTTACTGAGCGGCGGTAAAAAAGGCAGCCGGTATATTTTCCCGCACGGGGAAGTGATGATCCACCAGCCTTCGCTGGGTGGCTATATCCAGGGCGTCAGTGCGGATCTTGAGATCCAGGCCGAACAAACCCGCCGGGTGAAGGAGATCGGGGCCGGGATCCTGGCAAAAAACTGCGGGAAGACCGTTGAGCAGGTGATGAAGGACTTTGACCGCGACTACTGGATGAACGCCAGCCAGGCCATTGAATATGGAATTGCGGACCATTTGGTCGATTCACTTTAATTAATTTATTATCAATAGATTAACTTAGTACCTGAAATAAAAACCGCCTTTTCCGGGCGGTTTTATATTTTTGTATGTTACGTATTGGCCCGATTGACGTTACAGATTAAGTTAAGGTTAAGAAAATATGGCAAAAAACCCATTACATTGTTCATTTTGCGGACGAAGCCGCGACGAAGTGAAGATCCTGATCGCCGGACAGGAAGGGCATATTTGTGAGAATTGTGTGGAGCATGCCCGGGAGATCATCGAGCAGGAACTGACCGTGAAAGATGACCGGACCAGTTCTTCCTTCAAGCTCTCTGTAAAGAAACCCATCGAAATCAAGAAATTCCTGGACGAGTATGCGATCGGGCAGGACGAAGCCAAGAAAGTACTGGCTGTGGCGGTTTACAATCACTATAAGCGTTTGCAGCAAAAATCACCGGATCTCAATACCGGAACTGAAGTCGAGATTGAAAAAAGCAATATCATCATGGTGGGTGAGACCGGTACGGGTAAAACCTTACTGGCCAAGAGTATTGCCCGGATGCTGAATGTTCCCTTTGCCATCGTGGATGCTACCGTATTTACCGAAGCCGGTTATGTAGGCGAGGATGTGGAAAGTATCCTGACCCGGCTGCTGCAGGTTTGTAATTATGATGTGGCGGCTGCCGAGCGTGGTATCGTTTATATTGATGAAATTGATAAGATTGCCCGGAAAGGAGACAATCCTTCCATTACCCGGGATGTGAGCGGGGAAGGAGTACAGCAGGGGATGCTGAAACTGCTGGAAGGTACGGATGTACTCGTACCGCCGCAGGGAGGCCGCAAACACCCCGAGCAGAAACTCATCAAGATCAACACCCAGAATATTCTCTTTATCTGTGGCGGTGCTTTTGACGGGATTGATAAGATCATTGCCCGCCGGGTACAGACCAATACCATTGGCTTTAACGTGGACAAGGAACTGCAGGACAATATGAAGAAGAACCTGCTGAACTATGTGAATGCGACTGACCTGAAAGCCTTCGGACTGATCCCGGAATTACTGGGCCGTCTGCCCGTAGTAACCCACCTGGATCCGCTGGATGCCGCTACCCTGAGGGCCATCCTGACCGAACCGAAGAACGCCCTGATCAAACAATATACCCGCTTGTTCGAACTGGAAGGTATTTCCCTGACCATCGAGGATGAAGTACTGGATTTTATGGTGGAGAAAGCCATGGAATACAAATTAGGCGCCCGCGGTCTCCGTAGTATTTGTGAAGGAATCCTGACCGATGCCATGTATGAGCTTCCGTCCTCCAAAGAAACACAGTTTGTGCTGGACCTGGAATATGCCAAACGGAAATTTGATAAGAGTAAGCTGAGTTTGCTGAAAGTGGCGTAGGGGTCGAGAGGTTGAGAGGTTGAAAGGTTGAAAAGTTTAGAAGTTTTAAGATAATAAGAGGTTCGGGTAATACCGGGCCTTTCTTATTTTGCAGTTAAATAAAAAGCCATGCAGGAATTAATAGAAAAATTGAAAGCAGAAGCCGGGCTGACAGATGAGCAGGCAAAAAAAGCCATTGCAGCCATAAAAGGGTTTGTCGTGGAGAAATTCCCGATGCTGGAAGGAGCGGTCAATAATGTATTCGGTGGTGCGTAACCCAATGCATTGGGATTACCGGATCACCGCGCATTTTCTGCCACGGGGATTATTGGCTGCCTCGTAAGGCGACATCACGCGGGTGCAGGATTGCAGGAGAATAGTTCCGATGACCAGTGCTAACAAATATTTCCCTTTCATAGTGTCGAATTTGAATGCGAAATTAATCCGCCTGCTGAATTATGCAAGCCGGATTTACCAGTGAAATTTGCTTGTTCCGGGTGCGTGCTTTCACGGCACTGATCCCTGTTTTTATACGCGCACTCTTTATTCCGCCAGGATCGCTTCAATGGCCGACAGCTCAGCCCCGGTAAAATCTGCCTTCTGCAATGCCCCGATATTATCATCCAGTTGCTTCACGGAACTTACACCCACGAGTACCGAGGTAACGCGTTTATCTTTGAGCAACCAGGCAACGGCCATCTGGGCGAGTGTCTGTCCCCGTCTTACCGCGATCTCATTTAATTTACGTACCTGTGCGATCAGCCCGGCGGGAATATCGGATGCCTGGATCGCTCCATTGCTCAGGCCCCGGCCAATCCTTGAATTGGTGGGCACCCCGCTGATATATTTATCCGTTAAACGTCCCTGCGCCAGGGGGGAAAATGCAATCGACCCCACCCCTGCTTCTTCAATAACATCCAGCAGGGACTGCCCCCCTGCCGTTCCGGGTTTTTCCACCCAGCGGTCGAGCATGGAATAACGAGGCTGGTGGATCAGGCAGGGTGTTCCCAGTTGCTCTAAGATGGATACCGCCTGCTGGGTTTGCTGGGCTGAATAACTGGAAATACCGGCATACAGGGCCTTTCCACTTCTTACCAGCTGGTCCAGGGCTCCCATGGTTTCTTCTAAGGGTGTATTCGGATCAGGACGGTGTGAATAGAAAATATCAACATAATCCAGTCCCATCCGTTTTAAACTCTGGTCCAGGCTGGCCACAAGATATTTCTTAGAACCCCATTCCCCGTAAGGACCGGGCCACATATAATAACCGGCCTTGGTGGAAATGACCAGTTCATCCCGGTAGGGTTTTAAATCCTGCCGCAGGATCTTCCCGAAATTATTTTCCGCTTCCCCCGCAGGTGGTCCGTAATTATTCGCCAGGTCAAAATGCGTGATCCCCCGGTCAAAAGCCCGGTACACGATGCTTTGCATATTGGTATAATCATCCACGGAACCGAAGTTGTGCCAGAAGCCCAATGATATTGCGGGCAATAAGAGACCACTTTTACCACAGCGGTTGTATTTCATGGAATCATACCGGGAGGGAACAGGGGTGTACATGCTTTTTTTTCAAAATTCCGTATTCTTTTTTATATGCCGGTATTTTGTTCACCGGTGAGGATACCCAGAGCTTTTTTTCTTTCCGGTACCAGCCTGATCAACCCTGTCGCGGCAACCGCCTGTTTATTAAAATAAAACGTACCCGGGAAATCCGTGGAAAGCCGGGTACAGGAAGCCAGGTGTTTATGCAGCATGAGATACGGCAACTACCGGGAAATATAAGAAGGCCAGGTTCCCGTTTGATTTTCACACAACTGTAATTTTTTATATTCCAAATCGGATATTTTCCGAATAATAGTATAATTTTTTACATATTTATGCTATATTTGTGAGTAAAAGTCGGAAAATATCCGATTTAACAACAATAATTTTACACATAAATGCATATCCAGGAAGCGATAGCACCTTATGCCGGCCAGCCGCTCACTCAACAGCTGCTGCAGGAGATCCTGAAGGATTATAAGAGACCCTTTGATAAGATCACCGAGCTGGTGAAACAGGACTTGCTGATCCAGGTAAAAAGGGGCCTGTATATTCCCGGTGAAAGACTGAGGCTTTCCCCGCCTGTGTCTTTTCTGCTGGCGAACCATCTCTATGGCCCCAGTTATGTGTCCCTAGAATCGGCCCTTTCCTTCTGGGGATTGATCCCGGAGCGGGTATATGAGACCAGTTCAGTTACCCCCCGGACAAACAAAAAATACAATACGGAGGCCGGGAGGTTTAGCTACACCCATTTACCCCTGCCCTATTACAGCTATGGCATCCGGCTGGTGGAAGTGACAACGAACCAGACCGTCCTGATGGCCTCCCCGGAAAAAGCACTCTGCGATAAGATCATAACCACTTCAAAAATATTATTGCGCAGTATGACGCAAACCAGGGATTTATTAACAGAGGATTTTAGAATCGAAAAAAGCAGTTTGCAAAAGCTGGATGCAGGGGCCATCAGCCGATGGACGAAAATAGCCCCGAAGAAAACCAGTTTAACCATGCTGGTCAAAACATTAAACAGTTTATGATTAAAGAATGGCTGGAAGAATATAAACCGGCAACAGCGGAAGAAGCCCAGCAGGCCCTGCGGGAGATCATGCAGGAAATTGCACTGGCCGGATTACAACGAAGCGGTTTTTTTTTAGTGGCCGCTTTTTACGGAGGCACCGCCCTGCGGGTTTTTCACGGGTTGCCCCGTTTTTCGGAAGACCTTGACTTTTCCTTATTAAAGAAAGATAGAGGTTTTTCGCTGTCGCCCTACCTGGAAAGAGTGGAAAAGGAATTTGAAGCACTGGGTATTAAAGTCAGCGTCCGGGAAAAACTGAAAACGGCCGTTACTGCTGTTGATTCTGCCTTTCTCAAACCGGAAACCACCTGGAAAGAACTCATTATAAAGGAAGTACTGCCGGATGAGCGGGTAAAACTGATGCCAGAAATAAAGATCAAACTGGAGGTAGATACACTCCCTCCACCCGGTTTTAAAACGGAGGAAAAACTTTCGTTGAAACCATTCTCCTTTTATACCAAATGTTTTACCCTGCCGGATCTTTTTGCCGGGAAAATGCATGCCTTACTGTTCAGAAAATGGAAGGGGCGGGTGAAAGGGAGGGACTGGTTTGATATGGAATGGTATATTCAAAAAGGAGTTCCCTTACACCTGGACCATTTCCTGCAACGGGCCATTGACAGTGGCGACTGGCACAAAACGGCTATCATTGAAAAACTATTTAAACAACTGTTGCACGACAAAATAAAAGCTGTTTCTTTCAAAGCTGTCCGGGAAGACATCATACGTTTTATTCCGGATGCGAATGTGCTGGATATCTGGTCACCAGACTATTTTAGTGATTTAGCGGAGAAAATCAGGTTTCAATAATCCGGCCGCTTACTCTCTCTATTACAGATTTTGGCTTTGCATAAAAAGACCCGCTTTTCAGCGGGTCCTGCTTTAATGGGTACACTCTTTATTTGGTTTTCCGTCCTAGGCTAAGTTTACAAACTGCGGAGTGATTTTCTCCTCCTTCAGGGGACGAGGGGGCATCAGCCACAACCTCCCTGGTTGCCGCAGTTCAGGCATTTGTAGCAGGCCCCGCTGCGCATCATGATATTGCCGCAGACATTACAGGCCGGCGCATCACTCTGCATATTCTTGGCCACCGCGTTCATGGCATCAATGCTGGATTCCGACTTCACCGGTTGTGCGGCGCGCTGGCTGCGGGCCGGTTGGGGGGCTACGGACCCGGAAGAAGGTGTTACCCGTACACTGGAGAGCTCGGGGTCCTTCGCATATTCCAGGGGGTTAGAGGGCACTTCGTCCCAGTCATCCCCGCCGGTATTCATCACTTCGGGTTTATCCAGTACATGCACGAGGTCAGTACGGCCGAGGTATTCATATCCCAGTACCCGGAAGATAAAGTCAACAATGGATGTGGTGGTCTTGATATTCGGATGCTCCACGAAACCGGAAGGATCGAAACGGGTAAAGGCAAACTTATCCACGAACTCTTCCAGGGGCACACCGTACTGCAGGCCGATGGATACCGATATCGCAAAGCAGTTCATCATGCTGCGCATGGTGGCTCCTTCCTTTGCCATATCCACGAAGATCTCACCCAGTGTACCATCCGCGTATTCACCGGTGCGGAGGAATACGGCCTGTCCGCTGATCTTGGCTTTTTGTGTAAAGCCGCGGCGTTTGGCCGGCAGGGTGCGGCGCTCCACGATGCTGGCGAGTTTACGTTTCAGCTTGGTATCCGGAGAAGCCTGTACCCTTTTCTGCACTTCTTCCAGCAGTTCTTCCACGGTCAGTTTACCCAGGTCCACGATATTGGACTCGGTGACCGTTTCGGCCACCGGGGCCTTTTCCTCTTCCACCACGGTCTCCGCTTTTTTCTTCTTGTCGGATTTGTTGCTGAGCGGCTGGGAAAGTTTGGAACCATCACGGTAAAGTGCATTCGCTTTTAGGCCGAGCTTCCAGCTCAGGTAATACGCATCTGCGATCTCATCTACTTTGGCCTCGTGGGGCAGGTTGATGGTTTTGGAGATGGCGCCACTGATAAAGGGCTGGGTGGCTCCCATCATACGGATATGACCGTGGGCATGGATATACCGCTGGCCTTTTTGTCCGCATTTATTGGCACAGTCAAAAACGGGCAGGTGTTCCTCTTTCAGTCCGGGCGCCCCTTCGAGCATCATGGTACCGCATACATAATCGTTGGCGGCTTCGATCTGCTCATCGGTATATCCCAGGGCTTCCAGGAGGTTCCATTCAAAATTGTTATACTGTTCCGGGGTAAAGCCCAGGCGTTGCAGGCACTCCTCCCCCAGGGTGTATTTGTTGAATACAAATCCCACTTCAAATGCCGTGGCGGCCGCCGCATCGAGGCGTTTGATCTCATCGGCAATAAATCCTTTCTCACTTAAGCTCTGGTGATTGATAAAGGGGGCACCGGCAAAGCTGGCCGCTCCTACCGCGTATTTAATGATCGCGTCCGTTTCTTTTTCACTGTACCCCAAGTTTTTCAGGGCCGCGGGCACTGACTGGTTGATGATCTTGAAATAACCGCCGCCGGAAAGTTTTTTAAATTTCACGAGGGCGAAGTCGGGTTCCACGCCGGTGGTATCACAATCCATGACCAGGCCGATCGTACCGGTCGGCGCGATCACTGTAGCCTGTGCATTGCGGTAACCGTATTTCTCACCCAGTTCCACCGCATCATCCCAGGCCTTGCAGGCGGCTTTCAGCAGGTAATCCGGGCAGTATTTTACCTTGATCCCCTGGGGCTTCAGGCTCAGGTTCTCGTATTCATCGGCATCATAAGCGGCGAGACGGTGATTCCGCATGACCCGCATCATGTGCTGTTTGTTTTCTTCGTATCTCGGGAATGCACCCAGGGCACGGGCCATTTCCGCGGAGGTTTTGTAAGAAGTTCCGGTCATGATGGCGGTGAGCGCACCGGCAATAGCCCTTGCTTCTTCACTGTCATAGGGAATACCGCTTACCATCAGCATGGTACCGAGGTTGGCATAACCCAGTCCCAGTGTCCGGTATTCGTAACTCAGTTGCGCCACTTCTTTGGAAGGAAACTGGGCCATCAGCACCGACACTTCCAGCACGACAGTCCAGAGCCGGCAGTTGTACTCATATCCTTCCACATCAAACTGGTTCTTGTCCGCATCGTAGAACTTCATCAGGTTGGCGGAAGCCAGGTTACAGGCCGTGTTGTCGAGGAACATATACTCAGAGCAGGGGTTAGAAGCCCTGATCTCTCCTCCCTCTGGACAGGTATGCCATTCGTTGATGGTGGTATTGTATTGGGTGCCGGGGTCTGCACAACGCCAGGCTGCATAGGCAATCTGGTTCCACAATTCACGGGCGGGAATTTTCTTCATTACCCGTCCGTCCATACGGCCGGTCAGTTCCCAATCCTCATTTTTTTCCAGTCTTTCAAAGAAAGCGTTCGGGATACGGATGGAGTTATTGGAATTCTGCCCGCTGACTGTTTTATAGGCTTCATCCTCGTAACCGGAGGGATAGCCGGCAGCGATCAGCGCGCCTACTTTCTTTTCCTCTTCCACTTTCCAGTTGATAAATTCAACGATCTCGGGGTGATCCAGGTCCAGGCAGACCATTTTGGCAGCCCGGCGGGTAGTACCCCCAGATTTAATGGCGCCGGCAGCCCGGTCACCGATCTTCAGGAAACTCATCAGGCCGGAGGAACTGCCACCGCCGCTCAGTTTCTCACCCTCTCCCCTGAGGTTGGAATAATTGGTACCCACACCGGAACCATATTTAAAGATCCGGGCTTCCCGGACCCAGAGGTCCATGATACCGCCCTCGCTCACGAGATCATCTTCCACACTTAAGATAAAGCAGGCATGGGGCTGGGGGCGTTCGTAGGCGTTCTGGGATTTTTTCAGCTGGCCATCAGCCGGGTCCACATAATAGTGTCCCTGGGGTTTGCCGGCGATGCCATAGCTTTCATACAAACCGGTATTGAACCATTGGGGGCTGTTGGGCACACACATCTGGTTCAGGATGGAATAGACTAATTCCTCGTAGAACACATTTGCATCTTTTTCAGAAGCAAAATATCCGTAGCGCTCTCCCCATACCTTCCAGCAATTGGCCATCCGGTGGGCCACCTGTTTGGCGGAGGTTTCACGTCCCAGGCTGCCATCGGTTTGCGGCACACCTGCTTTGCGGAAATATTTCTGGGCTAAAATATCTGTGGCAATCTGACTCCACTGTTTGGGAACTTCCACATTGTTCATTTCAAAAACCACTTCGCCGGAGGGATTGCGGATAATGGATGTCCGGTAGTCATACTCGAACATTTCATACACACTTACATCTTCCTTAGTGAAGCGACGACTAAACTGCAAACCGCCCCGGGCGGATGCCTGCTTCTTATTTGCCATAACTCGAAAGAATTTACTGGGTTTTGGTCCTGGTTACTATCTCAACATCCCTGGCGGGAGGTCGTTTACGAAAGTATTTTTATTAAAAGGAAGTTCAAACCTCCAAATATTAACATCCTGTGGAAAATAGCACCGTAAAATCCCGAAAGGCTTGCCAGTCCTGAATTAGCTGATTTTTACACAATCGCCAAAAAATATATGGGCAAATTATTTTTGGAAAATTCAGCCACTTCTATTAATAAATCCTTAACACTGATTTCCGGCCAAATCCTGCACCCGCGAACCGTCCTTTTCACCAATGAAAGATAATCTAAACTTAATATTTTACTCCTGATTTATTCATAGGCAACTATTATTTCAGTTCAGGTTTTAACCCCGGAGGGCTGCCCCGGTTTTCCGGCAATAGTCCCCGGTTCAGGACCCATTGAAAAAGAGCTATCCACGCCTGTTTATCATAAACAGCTCCTTATCCTTCAAAATTAGCGGGCGGATACCGGCCTCAAAGCCAACTATTTTTCGCATTTTTGCATGAACCAACCGGTTCCGGATGAAACTCTCGATCTATCAAACACTCACGGATAAAAAAAAGCTGGGGAAAAAGTCCTTTGCGGTGCTGATCGACCCTGATCGAGTCGATACCGGAGTACTGGACGAACTGATCGGTCTCTCCCTCGAAGCCAAAGTGGATTATTTCCTGGTGGGCGGAAGCCTTGTCATTTCCAATCACCTGGATGAATGCATACAGCATGTGAAACAGCATTGTTCCATCCCGGTCATTTTGTTTCCCGGCAGTCCTTCCCAGGTAAGCCGCTATGCCGATGCCTTATTGTACCTGTCCCTGATTTCCGGCCGCAACCCCGAATTACTGATCGGGCAGCATGTGGTTTCCGCTCCTTTTGTCAGACAAAGCGGCCTGGAGATCATGCCCACCGGTTATATAGTAGTGGACGGCGGCGCCCCGACAACGGTCTCTTATATCAGTAATGCCGCACCCATACCGGCTGATAAAAACGATATCGCCATGTGTACGGCCATGGCCGGCGAAATGCTGGGAATGAAACTGATTTATATGGATGCGGGCAGCGGCGCCAAACGACCGGTTACCGAAAGCATGATCAAGGCCGTGGCCGACAATATTGAATCTCCTCTTATCGTGGGCGGCGGTATCATACACCCCGAAAAAGCTTACCTCAACTGCAAGGCCGGTGCCGATGTGATCGTGGTGGGAAATGCAATTGAAAAAGACGCGTCGCTGATTAAAGAGATGAGTGATGCGGTGCACAGTGTGCCGGTGAAGGCGGGTTATTAATTATTGATTACTGATTATTGCAAGCAGTACTTCAATTCGCAGCAATCTTACAATTTATTATTATCCATAAGCCTGATGACTCCCGTCTATAAAAATTTCCATTTATGAAATATGCCGGTCTGCTGATTGTCCTGCTGCTACATTATGCAGCGGGGGCACAATCATTTGAATACCCTATTATCAAAGCGGAAGCAGGCACACCCCTTCAGTTTATCCCGGAGAAATGGATTTTACGAGACAGCGCAACTGGCGATCTTAATAAAGATGGTTTAAAGGATGTTGTGCTGATAATTCAATTAAGGGACAGTATCCCCATTTATACTATTGAAGGAGATAACGCAGATACCGTTATTACTCAACCCAGGATGCTGCTGATACTTTTCCGTCTATCTGATCCGGATATGTACCGTTTAGTGGTTCAGCAAAATTCATTTATACCGCTCCATGACTCCCCTTTAATGGAAGATCCGCTGGACGGAATTACGATCAGGAATTCAGTGATCAGTTTTCAATTCCATTATTTTCAAAGTATGGGTAGCTGGTACATTAGTAACAATGTTTACCGGTTCCGATACCAGCACGGGCAGTTTGAGCTGATTGGCGCAGATGAAATGACAGCAAACCGGGCATCAGGCGAAATGGAAACACGCAGCATTAATTTTATTACGGGGAAGGAAAATTATGTCACTGGAAAAAATTTTACCGGAAGAAATGAGCATATAAAAAGTACCTGGAAGAAAATCCCGGATTCCAAACCGGTCCTTTTGCAAGCTTTAAAGAACAGTGAGCTTTACAAACTGTTTAGTTATTAGCCGGTCTCCTTGCTCCTGAAAAGCGAAAAATCCCAGGCTGAACCCGGAGTTTTAATTATATCACCCCTCCCACCTACGCTAGCCCTGTCTGCCGGACAGGCTGGGCTATGGAGTGCAGGCCGGGCCGTGTTGCCAATTGTGTAAGGTATATGACTGTTGTAAATTACCCTAAGCACGAGACCTCCAACATCCAACCTTCCAACTTTTATTGTGTCACCCTTCCCTCCTTCGCTAAACCTGCCCAACGAACAGGCAGGGCTACAAGGGCAGGCCGGGTCTGCCACCTTATAGCAGAAAGAAACTAATTGAAGTAAGTTTACCCTAAACACGAAACCCCGAACCCCGAACCTGCAACTTCTCACCTCCAACCTTTACCTCAGTTCCTCCACCTTTACCCGGGATGGAGTTTCATTTCCCGCGATAATACTTTTGGAACTGAGCGCAATGGCTTTGATCACTTCCGTCATATTCTCCATATCGAGCGTCTCCACCTGGTCCGAGAGTTTATGGTAATGCGGCTCCACATCCATCTTTGACGTGGAGATCGTATGGGCCGGCACACCCAGTCTCGCCAATGTGGCATTATCAGAACGGTAGAATAATTGCTGCGCGGGATACGGATCGGGATAAAACGTGAAGGCCGTTCCCTGCAGATCTTTTGCCAGGATCTCTCCCATATTGGTCTTTTCGTAACCGGTTATATAGGCCGAATTCTTCCCCCACCTGCTTTCGGTACCGATCATTTCAATATTGAACATGGCCACGACTTTGTCCGCGTCCATTTGCCTGGAAAAATACTGGGAACCGAAACCACCTACTTCTTCTGCAGTAAAAGCTGCGAAGACCAGGGTTCTTTCGTTATCACCGCGTTCTTTAAAATATTTTGCCAGCATGATCACCGCGGTGGTACCGGCCGCGTCATCATTAGCGCCGTTGTAAATGGAATCTCCCTCTACTGGTTTGCCGGTACCGAGATGATCATAATGCCCGGAAAATACCACGTATTCATTTTTCCTGCTTTTCCCGGGAATAACTCCCACCACATTGGCCATTTTCTGTTCCGTGATTTCGTGCACGGCTTCGATCGCATACGTTACAGGCACTGTATCAGTGAGGATAAAAACAACAGAGGTATTGGTCTTGAACAGGGAAGATTTCAACCGGACCAGGTTGCCGAAACCGTTGGCAAAGCTTTTCTCCACCCACGCGATCGTATTCTTATTACTTCGGACCAATTTGCGGGCTTCGGTCTGCAGGTTGGCGCCCGTTTTAATAAATGCCGTTTCATATCCGGAGGTCTGATCGATCCTTAACTGAGGCTGACAGGTGATCACCATCACTGATTTTTGTCCGATAGCCTGCCCGTCAAGGGTGGCAGACGCACTGATAAACTTCGGGCGCACCATCGCGAATTCCTGGCGGTAGCTGCCGCTGTTGCCGGGTGTGCCGAGACCAATCGCTTTAAATTCTGCAGTAATAAAATCAGCCGCTTTATCGATATCCGGGGTAAAAGTGCGGCGGCCGCGCATGTCATCGGAAGCAAGGGTTTTTTCAATGCGTCCTACTTCTTTTACATTAATTACTTCAAGACCTTTTTGCGCGGAGAGGGTTAATCCTGCTGTAATAAACAGGAAAAATGAAATGGATTTTTTAATCATTCGGTTTTTGTTCTGAATATGACGCTTTTTATAATGTCACCCCTTCGGGGTTTGTAAATTGTTTGCTGCCTGTTTCTATAATAATTTCAGCCCTTCGGGCTTATTTTCCTATACCGGGAAGAAGCCTATCACTAAACATCCAACCTTCCAACCTTTATTGTGCCACCCCTACCTCCTTCGCTAAACCTGCCTGCTCGCCTCGCGGCGAAGCGGGCCGGACAGGCGGGGCTACGGAGGGCAGGCCGGGCTTTGTGCCAATTGTGTTAGGTATTATGTCTTTAGTAAATTACCCTAAGCACGAGACCTCAAACAATCAACCTTCCAACATCCAACCTCAAACATCCAACCTCCAGCCCACCTGTAAACCTCTCCCCTTATCACGAGACTACCTGCCTACCGTCCCGCTTCGCCGCGAGGCGAGCTGGCAGGCAGACTACTGACTAACTCAGAGGCTCATCATCTCCTTAAACTTCACCGTCTGCCTCCGGCTTACTTCAATTTTCTCGCCGCCTTTCAGGTCCAGTAACAGGCCTCCGTTAAAATAGGGTTCGATTTTATCGATCATGCGCAGGTTGACAATATGTTTGCGGTTGGCACGGAAAAATACTTTCTCGTCCAGCCGTTCTTCCAGGGCATTGAGTGATTTTAAGATCAGGGGCTTGTTGGATCCGAAATAAACTTTGGCATAATTGCCCACACTTTCAAAGAGGCGGATCTCGTTCAGCTTTACAAACCAGCAGCGCTCCCCGTCCTTTACAAATACCTGGTCGTGCTCGGAGAGAATACTGTTGTTGACAAACTCTGTATCGGTCCGTTGTTCCCGGTTTTCAGACTGCTGCAATTTCTGAATCGCATCCGCCAGCCGTTTGGGCTCCACCGGTTTCATCAGGTAATCCAGGGCATTGACCTCAAAGGCTTTTAAGGCAAACTCATGGTGCGCCGTGGTGAAGATGACCTGCGGAGCTTTGTCCAACTCGGCCAGCATATCAAAGCCGGTTTTTCCCGGCATCTGGATATCCAGGAAGATCAGGTCGGGTTGCAGGGATTCGATCTTGGCCAGCGCGTCTTCCGCGTTGACCGCTTCATCAATCACTTCCACTTCAGGGAAATCCTGCAACAGTTTTCTTAATTCCAGCCTGGCAAGGCGTTCGTCATCAATGATAATTGCTTTCATGAATCTTAGTTTTGTGTGGCAATAATTTATCGTTTCCTCAGGGTTGAACAGGCATCAGCACCCGGGCCTCCACCAGTGATCCGTTGACCTGCCGGATCTCAAACCGGGCTTTATCCCCGTACAACAGGTTTAACCGGTTCGTGGTACTGGAAAGCCCGAATCCTTCCTCTGTACTTACCTGTCCGCTGAGCTGACCGGTATTCTGTACCACCAGTTCGTGGTAATCCCCGCTGAAATCAGAAATCACTTTTACCAGGCCCCCGCTGATCTGCCGGCTGATCCCGTGTTTGATCGCATTCTCCACCAGGGTCTGCAGCATCATGGGAGGCACCGGCTGGTTCAAAGTGTCTTCGTCAATGTCATACTCCACTTTCAGGCGGTCTTCAAAACGCATATTCTCCAGGGCCAGGTAGTCCTTTATGATATGCAGTTCTTTCTCCAGCGGTACGGTCTCCATTTTTTCGGTCTGCATACTGCTGCGCAGGATATTGCTGAGCTCGGTAACCGCCTTACGGGCCCGCTGCGGGTTTTCATCCACCAGGGCCCGGATACTATTGAGCGAATTAAAAATAAAATGAGGGTTGATATGCGCCTTGATGGTTTTAAGCTCAAGCTCTTTTACCATGGACTCCAGCTGCAGTGTATCCAGCTGCTGTTTCCGGCTCTTGGTAACGTAGTGGTAAATGAAATAGATCAGGTTCCAGATAAAGAAATACACAAAGAAACTAAAGACCCCGCTGGCGATCAGCAGGACCTTGTTTCCCAGGAATTCATGTTCCCTTTTGTTCAGCAGGTTATTGTTCTGCAGTACCTGCATGTAGATCACGGAACCCACCAGGGAAAAGAGAAAAGTGATCAGCAGGAAATAAAAGAACTGCCGTTCGAGTCTCTTTTGCAACAGGTCAATACTCAGGATGAAGGAACGCATCAGGTGGGTCAGTAACAGGCCGAGTATCACAAAGATCCCGAGCCGCCCAAACACCTGGATCAGCTGCTCCCGCGTATTCAGCTGGTCAAAGGAATAGGCAAAGAAAATGCTGATCAGCGTAAAGCCTCCCCAGCCAATTGTCTGGAACAACCAATACCTTGAATTTGCAAACCACATTTGCTACAAATCTAATGATTCCAGTCTCTTATCCACCCGATTTAATATACCAGTGGCCGATAATGCCTGTAAATGGAACCCCCGATTAGACCGGCCTGTGGCAGGCGGGTTAAGCCCTGCGGGAAATTAATGTTAAACCCGTTTTTCCAAAACCGGCCATTATGGCGATCTGCCGGAAAACTGTACTTTTACAGCAGCAAACCCTGAACTATGCAGATCACCCCCGGGCCCCTGTTACAAACTATTGATTCTCCGGCTGATTTAAAAAAGCTATCACGCGAGAAATTGCACCAGCTCTGCGATGAGCTCCGGCAGTATATTATTGACGTGGTGAGTGTGCATGGCGGGCATTTCGGCGCCAGTCTCGGTGTGGTGGAACTGACCACGGCCCTGCATTATGTTTACAATACGCCGTATGATCAATTGGTATGGGATGTGGGTCACCAGGCATACGGACATAAAATACTGACCGGCCGGCGTGATATTTTTCCCAGTAACCGGAAATACAAAGGCATCAGCGGTTTTCCTAAAAGAAGTGAAAGTGAATATGACACATTCGGTGTGGGACATTCCTCCACTTCCATATCAGCTGCCCTGGGCATGGCCATGGCGGCCAAATACAAAGGCGAAACAGACCGGAAAGTCGTTGCCGTGATTGGCGACGGATCCATGACGGCCGGTCTTTCTTTTGAAGGCATGAACCATGCAGGTGTGGCGGATGCGGATATGCTGATCATCCTGAATGACAATGGCATCAGCATTGACCCCAATGTGGGCGCCCTGAAAGAATACCTGACGGATATCTCCACTTCGCCGGCTTACAATAAAGTGAAAGATGATGTTTGGAAACTGATGGGTAAATTACCCGTGGGTAAAAACTTTACCCGGGCCATGGCCCATAAACTGGTTGAAGGAATGAAAGGGATGGTGAGCAGCAGTGCCAACCTCTTTGAATCCCTGAAACTTCGTTATTTCGGACCGATCGACGGGCACAATGTGGCGAAGCTGGTGGATACCCTGCGCGACCTGCGAGATATCCCCGGTCCAAAGATCCTGCATATCATCACCACCAAAGGCAAAGGCTATGCGCTTGCTGAAAAAGACCAGACCAAGTGGCATGCCCCCGGTTTGTTTGATAAGATGACCGGCGAGATCCGGAAGAAAAAATTTGACCTGCCCCAGCCCCCCAAATACCAGGATGTATTCGGGCACACGATGATCGAGCTGGCGGAGCAGAATGATAAAATATTCGGTATCACCCCGGCGATGCCTTCGGGCTCTTCGCTGAAATTCATGATGGAGAAGATGCCGGACCGGGCTTTTGATGTGGGTATTGCCGAACAACATGCGGTAACCCTGAGCGCCGGTATGGCCACCCAGGGACTGAAGGTCTTCTGTAATATTTATTCCTCCTTTATGCAACGGGCCTTTGATTCGGTGGTGCATGATGTGGCCATACAGAAACTACCGGTGGTGTTCTGCCTGGACCGTGCCGGACTGGTGGGAGATGACGGGCCTACCCATCACGGTTGTTATGATATCGCTTATTTCCGCTGTATTCCCAATATGGTTATCAGTTCCCCGATGAACGAAAGTGAATTGAGGAACCTGATGTTTACCGCCCAGCTGAAGACAACAAAATTCCCCTTTGTGATCCGCTATCCAAGGGGAGAAGGCATGCTGCCCGACTGGAAAACACCGATGAAAGAAATCGAGATCGGGAAAGGACGAAAACTGAGAGACGGGCAGGATATCGCTGTTCTTTCGTTCGGGCACCCCGGCAATTTTGCCGCCGCCGCGATCCGCGACCTGAAAACTGATGGCCTGAATCCCGGTCATTATGATCTGCGTTTTGCAAAGCCGCTGGATGAAGCTTTGTTACACGAAGCCTGCCAGCGCTATGAAAAGCTGGTTACCGTGGAAGACGGGACCGTGAGAGGCGGATTCGGCAGCGCCCTCCTTGAATTCATGAACCGGAACGGCTATAAGAATGAAGTGCGGATCCTGGGGATCCCGGACCGGCTGGTGGAACATGGCACCCCGAAAGAACTGCAACGCGAATGCGGGTATGATGCGGAGGGAATTGCAGCAACAATAAGAGAAATGATGAAAGACAAAATCAGGGTATCCCGTTTGCTGGGTTAAACACAGATAAATCTCCGTAGAAAGGACCGTGCCGGTAACCGGCACGGTCCTTTTTGTTTTCAGAAAGCTTTAACAGCAGCAGCCTAAAGAAGCGTATGGAATTCCGTTACTCTTTCATCTCAACGGATCAACTGCTGTTTTATGAAACATGTACTCCTTCTCTTTTCAGTCCTGGTGCTGCTGGCCGGCATTACCTGGTTTGCCAACAGTACCCCCCGGAAGAATACAAAGGCCCTGGCCGGCATATACAGGGAAATAAAGACAGCAGCCCCGTCGCCTGACCTGGAAAAACTCCGCACAAAGGCAGTCACCGCAAAAAGCTTTGTCCATAAAAAAGGGTACAACGAGGAAACCTGTTTCTTCATTGATATGAGCCTGCCCTCGGGGAAAAACCGGTTTTTTATCTATGACCTGAAAAAAGACAGCCTGCTCCGGGCCGGGCTCGTGGCTCATGGAAATTGTTATCAATACTGGCTGGAAGGGAGAAAGTACAGCAATGCAGTGGGCAGCGGCTGTACATCTCTTGGGAAATACCGGGTCGGGGTTCCGTATACCGGTAAATGGGGGTATTCCTATAAACTGCACGGGCTGGACAGCAGTAATAACAATGCCTTTGAACGGACCGTTGTTTTACACGGTCACTCCTGCGTTCCCTCCGGAGAAGCACCGGAGGATATTTGCCAGAGCAATGGTTGTCCCACCGTAGCGCCGGATTTTTTAGTACACTTAAAAGCATTGATCAATGCCTCCCCAAAACCGGTCCTGCTCTGGATCTATGAATAACAGCTACTGCAGTTCATTATTGAGGTGAACAAAGAGTTCAGTCAGCTTCGCTTCATTTTTCAGTTTGAGATGCTCTTTTTTCAGGATCGCTGCAATCTTCGCAGCGTAATCCGGCATACTCGCTTTGATCCGGTCCGCATCCAGTGGCAGCATCTGTAGTTTATTACCGGGCAGGTATGCAAAATACAATTCCTTCAGTTCAGTTCTTTTTTCCTCCGGCAGCTCCGTATCCCGGATCAGTAAAATGGATTTGGCCCGGCATTTCAGCAACTGAAACTTACCATCCACCAGTAGCTGGTAAAAAGTTTCAGTGGTATTGGCCTGGAATGCGGGTAAACCGCTCCGGTAGTGAAGTAAGAGGCTGTCAGATTTATACGGTACTTTCAGGGAAAATGCGGAAACCGTATCCACAAATTCCATGATGACCTTTCCCTGCAGGTAATACAGGGAATTATTATACATATCAAAAATCAGGGGTACCTGCATTTCAGGACGGCCACTCCGGAATTTTACCACACCCGGCATCCATTGCTGCTCCAGGAAAAATTTCTGAACATCGGACACCTGTTCTTCTTCCGGTCGTCCGGCCCAACTGTAGACTTCCATGCGTCTCTGCACGTTGCTGCGACCACCAAGGCCGGTCCCGCTCGCCTGAGCGAATACGTGGATGCTGAGGGCCATAAAGGCCGAAAGGAAAATGAATTTCATATCGGTCAGTTTAAGGTATTCCTTTTCACAGATCATCCCGAAGACAACCGGAAGTCCCGGATCAGGCCAGCCTGGCATCCAGGGTAATTTCGGTGTTCAGCAGCTTACTTATAGGACAATTTGTTTTGGCTTCCGCTGCACAGTCCGCAAATTTAGCCGCATCAATACCCGGAACAGCCGCTTTCACTTCCAGGTGACTGGAGATAATGGCCCCGGCCTCGAGGGTAATCGTGCATTTGGTATCAATACTGCCGGGAGTAAAACCCGCTGCGCCCAGTACAAAGCTCAGTTTCATCGAAAAGCAACCGGCATGCGCGGCGGCCACCAGTTCTTCCGGGTTGGTAAAAGTGCCATCTTCAAAACGGCTCCTGAAATCGTAGGAGGTGTTTTCCAGCACTTTTGATTTGGAACTCAGGGTTCCGCTTCCTTCTTTCCCGGTGCCTTTCCAGTTGGCTGTTGCAAAACTTTTCATCGCTTGATTTTTTTAGAGGAATGTGTTTTATTGTTGGTTTTGTTCTTCCAGTTCGGCCAGCCGGTTTTCCGGTTCATTGAATTCAATGATGAAATTGTTCTTTCCCTCCCCGATCATGATCTTCAGAAATTTCTGTTGTACCAGTTCCAGTACAGACAGGAACAGGAAAATGGCCTGTACCCGGTTCTCACTCCTTTCGAAGATCCTTTCGAAGGGCACGGTTTTTTCCTCCCGCGCCAGGGAGAGCAGCTGGTCCCGGCTTTGTTCCATGGTGTATTTGTAATGCACCACGGTATGTACCGGTTTATTCAGCCGGTCACTGTATTTCTGCATGGCTTTTTCAAAGGCCCGCATCAGTTTAAACAGGGTGATATGCTGGATCTCCGTTCCTTCACTGCCCTCTTCCCCGATCTGCGACAGTTCTTTCTGGATATTGCCCCGTTTCACCATCAGCATCCGCAGGGCCTCCATTTCGGCCATCTGTACCGAGGCTTCTTTAAACCGTTTGTATTCGAGGATCTTGTTGACCAGTTCCTGTCTTGGGTCGATCTCATTCCCCTGGGCATCCACTTCTTTACGGGGCAGGAGCATTTTGGCCTTGATCCGCATCAGGGTGGATACAAAAAGAATGAATTCACTGCTCAGTTCGATATTCAGCTCCCCGCTCTGGTGGATATAATCCATGAAATCGCTGATGATGCGGGTGATGGGAATATTATAGATATCCAGCTCATCCCTTTCTATAAAGAACAATAAAAGATCGAACGGGCCTTCGAACTGGGGCAATTTGATCTGGTACGAGGAATTCTGCACGTTGAAACGGTTTAGTCAAAAATAAAGTCCTGTTCTCAAACAGGACTTCACAAAAATAAGGGAATCGGGCCGGAGGGAATCCCCCGGTTTTCCCCAAAATTATTTCTTCAGGGCGTCCCGGATCTCGCGGAGCAGGGCGATATCCTCCGGAGTGGCTGCCGGGGCGGCAGGGGCAGCTTCCTCTTTTTTCTTTGCACTGTTGACCGCCTTGATCACCAGGAATAAGAAAAAAGCAATGGCCAGGAATTTTACAAGAGCGGAGATAGCCATTCCATATTTCAACTCGGCATCCCCCACTTTAACGGCCAGGGAATCAAAGTTGATGCCTCCCGTGATTATTCCTACTATGGGCATCAGGATATGATCGACAACCGCAGACACGATCGCGCCGAAAGCAGCACCGATCACCACACCCACCGCGAGGTCAATTACATTGCCCTTCATGGCAAATTCTTTGAATTCTTTAAGCATTCCCATAAAATTTGATTTAGGTTTTTTAGATTTTTTCAGCAGATTCCACTCAAGATATTATTTATTACAATAATTCATTAAACTACTTTTTCATCCCCGGGAACTGCATATCCAGTCCCTTCAGCAGGTCCCGGAGTGCGGATGCAATGATATATTCCTTGTACCAGTTCTGGTCGGCTGGTACAATGGTCCAGGCCGGGTTATTACAGTTGGTAAAGCAATCTTCGTACATCTCCATATAGACATCCCAGAGTTTGGCCTCTTCAAAATCCTTTTCATTGTACTTCCACATTTTGGCCGGGTCCTTCATCCGTTCACTCAGGCGTTCGTGCTGCTCTTCTTTTGACACATGCAGGTAAAATTTCAGGATATGGGTATTGTTATGCTGCTGCAGCAGTTTTTCAAAATCATTGATCGCCTCCATTCGTTTCCGGGCGGTATCATCATCGCACCATTTATGTACCCGGGTCACCAGGATATCTTCGTAATGGGAACGGTTGAATACCTGGATCATTCCCCGGCCCGGGGTATGCAGGTGAACCCGCCAGAGAAAATCGTGGGACAATTCCTCAGCGGTGGGCGCTTTGTAGGATTTCACGGTAACACCCTGGGGGTTCATATTGCCCAGTACGTTGCGGATCACGCCATCCTTCCCGCTTCCATCCATCCCCTGAATCACTATCAGGATGGAATGTTTCCCTTCCGCGAACAGGAGGTTCTGTAACTCATCCAGTTCTTCCAGTATTTTACCTGTCGCCTCTTTGGTTGTTTGCTTGTCGAGTTTCCCGGGGGCGCGGGTATCGAGGGCGGATAATTTTATTTTACTCATGGTGTTTTTTTTAAGTTGAAAAGTTAACAGGTTGAAAAGTTAACAGGTTGAAAAGTTGACAAGGAAGGCTTCTTAGAAGATCCCTTGTCAACTTTTCAACTTATCAACCTGTTAACCCCTATGCCTGTAAATGTAAAAAATATCGCCAACTCTGCCCCTGATTCCGGAACTTTGCCGCTTTTATGAGCAGTAAATTTCTCAGCTGGGGGTTATTTATCACCCTTTGTATCATCTGGGGCAGTTCCTTCATCCTCATGAAATGGGGGATGTATGATGCCTACCAGCAACCGGTATTATCGCCTTACCAGGTAGCGGCACTCCGGATGTTTTCATCGGGACTGGTCATGCTGCCCTTCCTGTCCCGGTCGCTGAAAGATTTACCCCGCCCGGTACTCCGTTATGTTTTGCTGAGCGGATGGCTGGGCAGTTTTTTTCCGGCCTTCCTGTTTTGTATCGCTGAAACAAAAATAGACGGCGCCCTCACCGGCAGCCTGAATTCCCTGACTCCCTTATTTGTGATCATTACCGGTACTTTGTTTTTCCGGATGCGTACCAGCCGGCAGAAAATCGCGGGTGTGCTGGTTGGCCTGGCCGGCAGCGCCCTGCTGCTTTATTCCAATACCGGCAAACCGATGGGATACCTGGCTTATACCGGTTTTGTGGTGCTGGCGACCATCTTCTATGGTTTCAATGTAAATATGGTGCATGAAAAATTAACCGGGGTCAGTTCTGTGCAGATCGCCACTATTGCCTTTACCGGGCTGATCCCCCCTTCCTTCCTCGTACTCCTCGTCACCGGTTATTTCAAACTTCCGCTAACCGAACATGCCTATGCCATGAGTACCCTGGCCAGTTCGGTACTCGGTATCCTGGGAACCGCCCTTGCATCGGTATTGTTTTACCTGCTGGTGAAAAAAGCCGGCGGGCTTTTCGCTTCGCTGGTTACCTATGGCATTCCTTTTATTGCCATACTTTGGGGGGTCTATTACGGGGAAAAAGTCACCGGTATGCAGGTGATCGCCCTGAGTGTGATCCTGCTGGGTGTGTATCTCGCTAACCGGCCGGAAAAAAAGAAAGCAACACCCGCTGACTGATGTTGCTTTCCCTGTATAACCGGCAGCGGTTTATACAGACATAATTTCTTTTTCTTTAGCAGCGAGGTGTTTTTCCACGGCTGAAATGAATTTATCCGTTGTTTCCTGCACGCCGGCTTCCGCGTCTTTAGCCACATCTTCACTCAGCCCGTTTTTCTGCAGCCGCTTGATATGCTCGATTGCTTCCCGGCGGATATTCCGGATGGCTACTTTTGACTGTTCCCCCTCACCCTGGCATCGTTTGACCAGTTCTTTTCTTCTTTCCTCCGTCAGCGGGGGCAGGAAGAGGCGGATCAGCACCCCGTCATTCTGCGGGTTGATCCCGATATTGGCAGCGATGATCGCCCGCTCAATCGGCTGGAGCATATTCTTTTCCCAGGGCTGAATAGTCAGCGTGCGGGCATCCATCACACTGATATTGGCCACCTGGCTAATGGGCATCGGCGAACCATAATAATCCACCACGATACCATCCAGCATCTGGGGGTTGGCCTTACCGGCCCTGATCTTAATTAATTCTGTTTCCAGGTGACCGATCGCTTTTTTCATGTGCTCTTCCGCACCTGACCGGATGGATGAAAGTTCTTCTGACATAATGATTCGGTTTTAGTCGTTCCCGTCCTTAAATATACGCTTTGCACTGCGGGACGCAAAGCTAACAAAACTGGTGAATACCAAAAAAAACGGCCGGACTTATCGGGTCCGGCCGTTGAATATTTTATAAAAAATTCCCGGTTAGTCCACTGCCGACTGGGCTTCTTTTTCCTTGGTCAGTGTAACCACCTTGGTGGAAGTCTGCTGAATCGTTGTCATTCTTTCACTGCGCTTAGCAATAAGGATAGCCCTCTTCGGTCTTTTGTAATAGTAGAGCAGTCCCAGCCCGGAAAAAGCGATCGCGAGCATGAGCAGCATGAGGTAATTGGGACCCAGGTAACGGCCGAACCAGGCCAGTACGATGAAACTGATATTCACGCTTACACAGGTCAGCGTTACAGCCGCATGATCCATTCCCCGGTCCAGCAACAGGTGATGCACATGGTTCCGGTCCGGTGTAAAGGGGGAAACCCCGTTGAGTATCCGGATACTGAAGACCCGGAGGGTATCAAGCAGGGGTACGATCAGGATGGCAAACCCGATGGCTACCGCGGAAGGCACCGGTACGGTCACGAGCGGATCATTGGCCACGTTGATGAATTTGATCACCAGGATCGCATTGATCAGCCCGATCATCAGCGATCCCGAATCGCCCATAAAGATCCGGGCGGGATGATGGTTGAATATCATAAATGCGCCGAGGCTGCCGGCCATGGCAAAAGCCAGTAAAGCATAGGCCTGGTAACCGATCGCAAAGAAATAGCTGCCGAAAACCAGCATGGTCAGGATTCCCAGGCTGGCGGCCAGGCCATCCACCCCGTCAATCAGGTTGAAGGAATTGATCACCACGATGATCGTCAGGTAAGACAGGGCCAGCCCGAATGCTTCGGGTAATTTTTCAAAGCCCAGCAGACCGTGCATGCTGTCGAGACGGATACCACCCAGGTGAATCAGGATGGAAGCCGCAATAAGCTGGCCGATGAATTTCTTGGTGGCGGACAAGATGATAAGATCATCTTTCAGCCCGAGGAAGAAAATAACCAGTGCCGCCGCAAAAAAATATTGAAACTCGTAATTAAGATGCCCCTGGATGGATAAAAGAGAGGCCAGAATAAAGCCACCGAAAATCCCCACACCCCCTAAAGAAGCAACTAAACGGGTGTGCACTTTACGCTCGTTGGGGATATCAAACAACTTCTTTTTTTCAGCCACTTCCAGTACAACAGGCACCGCCAGAAACGTAATTATAAAAGAGACAGAGGCCGTCAATAATATATCAAGCATCTAAGCAGTTTTATATGGTACATAAATAGCATCAAACTTTTGGTTTTTTGCATTACATAGATTGATTGTCCAATGCATCTGACAAGGATCTGTGTAACCAGAAGGATATTTAGATACTATTGCCAGATTAAATTTATTACAACTGTTTTTTGCATTAAAAAACAATGCATTTTTGCAACTAATCTGACCCTTTGAGGCAGCAAGATACGAAAAGTTTAATTACAACCTATTTTATTAATTATGAACGAACTAACAACCACCGCAACCCAAATAAGAAGGGATATTGTCCGGATGGTACACGGGGCCAGCAGCGGCCATCCCGGGGGTTCCCTGGGCTGCACCGACTTCCTCACCGCTTTGTATTTCAGGGTCATGAAGCACAACCCCGCTTTTGACATGAATGCCGCAAATGAGGATGTTTTTGTATTGTCTAACGGGCATATTTCCCCGCTCTTTTATTCCACCCTGGCCCGTTCCGGCTATTTCGATATTAAAGAGCTGGCCACTTTCCGCAGGCTGAACAGCCGGTTGCAGGGGCACCCGGCAACGCATGAACACCTGCCCGGTGTACGGATTGCATCCGGATCCCTGGGACAGGGACTCAGTGTGGCCATCGGGGCGGCGCTGAGCAAAAAATTGAACGGGGATAAAAACCTGGTCTTTTCCCTGCACGGGGACGGGGAACTGGATGAAGGACAGATTTGGGAAGCCGTGCTTTTTGCCGCCCACCACAAAGTGGATAACCTGATCAGTACGGTTGACTGGAACGGGCAGCAGATTGACGGCCCTACGGATAAAGTGATGGGATTGGGTAATATCCGGCAGAAATTCGATGCATTTGGCTGGACCACCCTTGAAATGAACGGCAATGATATGGATGAAGTGGTAGCCACGCTTGAAAAAGCAAAATCCCTGACCGGCCAGGGAAAACCCATTGCCATAATGATGCATACTGCGATGGGCAGGGGTGTTGACTTTATGGAAGGCACGCATGAATGGCATGGCATTGCACCGAATGACGAGCAATTGGCCAAAGCCCTGGCCCAGTTGCCGGAAACCCTGGGAGATTATTAATACAACGGCTATCCCGAAAAATAAAAGGGCTGTACCGCTATACCGGCACAGCCCTTTCTTTATCAGAAGCATCTCCTGTGTTTATACAGTATCGAGAATATTGAACCGGAGCAGCTTATTCACTGCGCAGTGAGAATTCCTGCCGGGCCGCTTTCCGGGAAGGGATCCAGGATGCCAGGAACGAAATAAAGAAAACGGTTCCGCCCACCAGTACGAAATCCCAGGCCCTTAGTTTGACGGGATAATAATCGATCAGGAAGGAGCCCCCCTGTAAAGGGATCAAATGATAATTCACCTGCAGCCAGACCAGCAGCAGGGCCAGCAGCATACCCATTCCCCCGCCGACCCCGGCCAGCAGCAATCCCTCACTTAAAAAGACCCGCTGGATAAATCCCTGGTTGCCGCCCAGTGCATGCAGGACACTGATATCTTTTTGTTTTTCCAGCACCAGCATGGTCAGCGCCCCGATCATATTAAAAGCGGCCACAATCAAAATCAGACAAAGCACCCCGTAAACGATCCATCGCTCCACGTTCATAATGGAATACAGGGAGCGGTTCTGCTGGTACCGGTCCTGCACCAGGTAATCCGGGCCAAAGATCTTTTCCACCGCCTGCTTCGACTGGTCCAGTGTACCCGGATCTTTGAGTGAGATTTCGATCCCGCTGTATTCATCCGGCCCCAGCCGCAGGGCAAGGCGCAGGAAATCAATATTGGTAATACCGTATTTGTTATCAAAATCCTGCTGGATCATGAAGGCGGCGGAAGACCAGGCGGAGTCGATGCTGATATCTTCCAGTAAATCGAGCTGTTTGGAGTGGGTTTTCCGGGGCAGGTAAATATTCAGGGGCAGCAGGTTCCGGTCGGCATAGATCCCCAGCGCATCCTCCACCCCTGCTCCCAGCACCAGGCGGGGTTCATCAGCCGTACCCGTATTGTATTCCCCGTTGATCAGGTGACCGGCCACCCCGGTTACATAGCGGTAATTTTCATCCACGCCTTTCAGGTAGATCACCGTCTGGTTATCGCCGTTCTGCAGCATGGCTTTTTCTTCCAGCACCCTGGCAAAATTGCGGACAGACGCCACTCCTTTGAGTTGCTCCACCTGCGCGGCAGTAACTGTCATTACTTTTCCGGAAGCCGGGGAGACTCTCAGGTCGGTATAAAAAGTGGAATAGAGGGATTTGACCAATCCTTCAAACCCATTGAAGACACTCAGCACCAGGATCAGCGCCGTGGTGCCGATGATAATGGCGGCAATGCTGGTCCAGGCAATGATATTGATGGCATTGGTGGACTTTTTTGCTTTAAAATAACGCCAGGCAAAAAGAAAGTTCAACAGCAAAAGATTTTATCAGTTAACCGGGGTTCCCGGGTCATTCCGTTTTACCAGCAGGGCCGCTGCGGCGTTCCTCTTCAATTTTTTTAAAGAGTTCTTCCATTTTGAACACATGATCCAGGGTATCGTCATGAAAAAACTTCAGCACCGGGATGCTGCGGAGCTGGTGCCTCACCCGGCTGGCCAGTTCTTTCTTGATATCATGGTGCCTTTCTTCGATCCGGTGCAGGGCGGCTTTTACGTCTTTAACCTGGAAAAAACTTACATAAAACCGGGCTTCCAGTAAATCCGGTGTCACTTTCACCGAAGAAATGGATACCATTCCCCCGCCGATCATATTGAGGCCCAACCGTTGAAAAATGCCGTTCATCTCCTCATTCAGCAACCCGGCGATCTGTTTCTGTCTTTTACCTTCTTCCATACGTAATCGATTGTGTACCGCCGGCCTTTATAAACTTCGGCAGACGCTGTAAAATTAGTTACTTTGCCCCGTTTACGCATCCAAATAAACCGATGAAACAATATTCCCGCATTTTCCAGTATATGGGCCCGTTCAGGGGCAAGATCGCTCTCTATTTTCTGTTCATCCTGCTGAGCATCGTTTTTTCCATTGTCTCCATCGGTATGCTGATGCCCTTTCTCCAGGTGATCTTTACGGATTCCCGGCCGGAGTGTATCAGTTGCAGTCCCTTAACCCGTTCCAGCAGCAATTTCCTGATCCAGTCCATCAATGATTTCCTGAACCAGTCACTGGATACCCGGGGTAAAATACCGACCCTTGGTTTTATCTGTTTTTTCCTGATCGGATTTATCTTCCTTAAAAACCTTTTCCTCTACCTGTCCTACTACGTTTTGAATCCATTAAAGAACAGGGTGGTCAACCAGCTGAGAGAGGACCTCTACGATAAAGTGCTGCGGCTGCCCATCGGTTTTTTCAATGAAAAAAGAAAAGGCGACCTGATGAGCAGGATGACCAATGATGTGAATGAAGTGGAAACCTCTGTGGTCGGCACCCTGGAAGGCTGGATCCGGGATCCGATGACGATCCTTATCACCCTCACGGCCTTGTTTCTGATCAGTTACCAGCTCACGCTTTTTATCCTGGTGCTCATCCCCGTACTGGGACTGGTCATTGGCCGGATCACCCGGTCCCTGAAACGACATTCACAGGATGTGGCCAATAAATACGGGGAGACCCTGTCCACCCTGGATGAGACCCTGGGCGGGCTGCGTGTCATCAAGGCCTTTAACGTGGAAAAGATGCTGAGAGCAAAATTCTTTAAAGGAAATGATGAATTACTGCATTCCAAGAATAAGATCAGTTACCGCAGGGATCTCGCTTCTCCCTTATCCGAAGTAATGGGGGTGGCGCTGTTCACAGCTGTATTGTATTACGGGGGTATGCTGGTACTGCAAAACCAGTTCCTGCAGGCATCGGCCTTCCTGATGTTCCTCGGCGTGTTTTATAATATCATCAACCCGGCCAAAACCCTTTCCACTTCCTTCAGCAATATGCGCAAGGGTGCCGCGGCCATCGGGCGAATCGAGGAAATATTAAAAACCCCGGTGACGGTGGATGATAATCCCAACGGAAAATTATTACCGGCCTTTTCCAGTAAGATTGAGTTCAGGAATGTGCGGTTTGCCTACGAGGATGTGGTGATCCTGGAGGATATCAACCTGGTCATTGAAAAAGGAAAAACAGTTGCCCTGGTAGGTTCTTCCGGGGCCGGCAAGTCCACCCTGGCCGACCTGGTACCCCGCTTCCACGATGTAACCGGCGGGGAAGTGCTGATCGACGGGGTGAATATCAAAGATTATTCACTGAGCTCGGTCCGGAGCCTGATGAGTATAGTAACGCAGGAGCCCATTCTCTTCAATGATACCATAGCAAGCAATATCGCACTGGGACAACAGGGTGCATCGCCCGAACAGATTGAAGCAGCAGCGGAGATAGCCAATGCGCATGATTTTATCCTGAAAAAGGAAGATGGCTATAACAGCAATATCGGCGACCGGGGTTCCAAACTCAGTGGCGGGGAAAGACAAAGGCTGACCATCGCGAGAGCGGTATTAAAAAATCCCCCGATCCTGATCCTGGATGAAGCCACTTCCTCCCTCGATACCGAAAGCGAAAGGCTGGTACAGGACGCCATCAACAATATGATGCAGAACCGCACCAGTATCGTGATCGCTCACCGGCTGAGTACGATCCGTCATGCAGATGAGATTGTGGTGTTGCAGAAAGGCCGTATTGTTGAGAGAGGTAATCACGAAGCATTGATGCAACAAAACGGTTTCTATAGAAAATTAGTTGACATGCAGGAAGTACGGTAGCCCCTTGCTGGTCGCCCGATCCCTGTATTTCATACCTATACTCACCATCCACCTCCCAATGAGCGATAGATATTGGTGACCGCATTGAATTGCCGGAGTTTTGTTTCGATCAGTTCCAGTTTTGACGCCAATGCATCGCGTTGCGTCATCAGCACTTCAAAATAATCAGCCCTGGCCGACTTGAACAGTTCATTGGAAATAGTAACGGATGAAGTCAGGGTCTCCACTTCCTTTGCCTTCAGGTCGTATGCCTGTTGAAGATTGGTGATGGCGGACATCCCCGTTGACACTTCATTACAGGCATTCAGCATCGTCCGTTCATAATTATACAAGGCCTGCAGTTGTCGTGCATTGGCACTGCCGAATTCCGCTTTTATCGCATTCTTATTGATCAGGGGACCGGCCAGGTCACCGGCCAGGGAAAAGATCAATGACACCGGCAAGCGGACCAGATAGGTTGGCTTAAATGCATTTAACCCGATGGCGGATGAAATTTCAACAGAGGGGTAGAACTCAGCCCTCGCCACTTTCACATCCAGTTTTGCCGCAGTCAGTTCCAGTTCAGCCTGCCTGATATCCGGGCGATTGGATAACAGCTGCGCGGGAATACCTGCTTGTACCTGGCGGGGAATCAGATTCAGAAAAGCCGTTTTATCGCGTTCTATTGGCTGTGGGTATCGACCCAGCAGAAAGTTGAGTTCGTTTTCCCTTTCTTTAATTTTCTGAAGGATGTCAAACTCCAGGCTTTGGGAACTCAATACTTCCGCTTCAAACTTTTTCACCGCTAACGCTGTAGCTCTTGCGGCCTGCTGCTGAATACGTACCACATCCAGGGCATTCTTCTGCAATGCTATTGTTTGGCGTACAATTTCCAACTGGTTATCCAGTGCCAGTAATTCATAATACCCATTGGTGATCTCTGCAATCAGATTAGTGACGACAAAATTCCGTCCTTCTATTGTTGACAGATACCGGGTTACGGCGGCTTTTTTTGCATTGTGTAACTTCTTCCAGATATCCAGCTCCCAGTTGGCATAGGCCCCGACACGCTGGTCGGTCAGCCACTCCGGCACTCTCTTCCCCGGCGTTATATCTGCCGATGCATCACCGGCACCCTGGCTGGTGTACAGCCCCACTTTATCCACTCCCGCCGCCGCACCGCCTATAACGGAAGGCAGCAGTTTACCCTGCCTGACCCGGATATCGTTACGGGCGATTTCCGTTTCCTGCAAGGTGATTAATAGTTCCTGGTTGTTCTTCAGGGCTGTATCAATCAGGCCAACAAGGTATTTATCGGCAAAAAAGTCCTTCCACCTGATCGATGCTGCATTCACGGTATCCGTAGATCCGCTGTAGGTTACCGGCATTGCTTTAGGTGCCGGTGGCTGAATCAGCGCCGGCACTTTACAATCAGCATAGATGAAAGCGCTGCCGATAAGTACAGCGATAATGTATTTTTTATTTGGGTTCATTGTCGTCAAATTCTTCTGTTAAGGGATTTTCGTATTGGTCTTCTACAATAGGTTTATTCTCTATCATCTTCGCGAAGAGATAATATAGTCCGGGGATGACAAGTACACCGGCCAGGGTGCCAATCAGCATTCCCCCTGCTGCTGCAGAGCCGATCGTTCTGTTTCCAACCGCACCGGGTCCGCTCGCCAGCACCAGTGGGACCAGTCCTGCAATAAATGCAAAGGAGGTCATCAGGATCGGGCGGAAACGGCTGGCGGCACCTTCAATGGCCGCTTGTAGTACTGTTTTCCCGGCTGCGTGTTTCTGCACCGCAAACTCAACGATCAATACCGCATTTTTACCCAGCAACCCGATCAGCATAACCATGGCCACCTGCGCATAGATATTATTCTCCAGTCCCAGCAACTTCAGGAATAAAAACGCACCGAAAATACCCGCAGGCAATGAAAAGATCACCGGGAGTGGCAGAATGAAACTTTCGTACTGTGCAGATAACAGCAGGTAAACAAACAACAGACTGATCATGAAAATGTATATCGCCGTATTGCCTTGTGCCACTTCATCTTTTGATATACCCGCCCAGTCAATACCAAATCCCCTGGGCAATGTTTTCTGCGCCACTTCATTTACTGCTTTAATAGCAGTGCCGCTGCTGTAACCGGCTCCTGCCCCACCACTTATTTCTGATGCGTTATATAAGTTATGCCGGGTAATTTCCGAAAGGCCATACACTTTTTCAATCTTCATAAAAGCTGAAAACGGCACCATTTCACCTTTGTCGTTCTTCACATAAAGTTTCAGCAGGTCTTCCGGCAATGCCCTGTACTCCGGCGAGGCCTGCACCATGACTTTATATTGCCGGTCGTAGCGGATAAAATTGGTTTCGTAGTTACTGCCCACCAGTGTTGACAAGGTACTCATCGCATTCTCGATCGTTACCCCTTTCTGTTGTGCAATATCATTGTCGATATTCAGCATATACTGGGGAAAACTGGCACTGTAAAAACTGAATACCGAAGAAAGTTCCGGCCGTTTATTCAATGCTGCCACAAAATCATTGTTCACTTTTTCCATCATCTTATAGTTCCCTGAGCCTGCTTTATCGAGTAACCGCAGTTCAAATCCGCCGGCTGCTCCGTATCCCGGCACTGCAGGTGGGGGGAAGAATTCAATGGTGGCGCCTTTGATATCCTTCACTTTCTCTTCCAGTTCCGCCATGATCTCTTTTACCGAATGCTTTCGCTCACTCCAGTCTTTCAGATTGATCAGGCAGGTACCTGTATTCGAACCTGTACCTTCAGACAATATTTCAAAACCTGCCAGAGAAGAAACTGACTTAATTCCGTCAATGGTAACAGCGATTTTCTGTAACTGATCCACGACATCATCTGTACGCTCCAGCGTAGCGCCGGGCGGCGTCTGCACAATGGCATAAAACGTGCCCTGGTCTTCATTCGGAATAAACCCGGAAGGAATATCATTACTGATAAACCAGGTACCGGTACAAAAACCAACTAACACAATGAACGTGATCACCCGCCTGTTCGCTATCAGGCTGAGAACATTCTTATACCGGCCGGTAACCCTGGCAAACCAGTCGTTGAACGCGCCTAATAAACGGCTCAGCCCTTTTTTCCGTTTTACCCCATGGGTGTTTTTAAGTAGTGCTGCACAGAGCGCCGGCGTAAGTGTTAATGCCACTAATCCGGAAAGAACAATGGATGTGGACATGGTGATGGAAAACTGGCGGTAGAAAACACCTACCGGACCGGACATAAAGGCAACCGGTATGAACACAGCAGCCATTACCAGTGTGATCGCAATGATCGCCCCGCTGATCTCATGCATGGCTTCTTCGGTGGCGTAAACCGGTGACAATCCCTTTTCTTCCATTTTCGCATGTACGGCCTCCACCACCACAATGGCATTATCCACCACTATACCGATTGACAATACGAGGGCAAAAAGGGTGATCAGGTTGAGGGTTATCCCAAAGAACTGCATAAACAGGAATGTGCCGACCAGTGAAACAGGCACCGCGATAGCGGGTATGATGGTGGAGCGCCAGTCACCCAAAAACACAAATACCACAAGTCCGACCAGCAGAAACGCCTCTATAAGTGTATGTAACACCTTTTCCATGGAAGCATCGAGAAATTTAGATACATCGTAACTGATCTCATAATTCATCCCTTGGGGGAATGATTCAGTTTTGATCTGCGCCAGTTTTGCTTTAATATTCCGGATCACCTCCTGTGCATTACTGCCGTATGATTGCTTGATCATAATAGCGGCGGAAGGGCGGCCATTCAGCTTGGAATAAATATCATAGAAAGCGGTACCAAATTCAACCGTTGCCACATCCTTAACACGCAGCAACTGCCCGTCGGGATTGGACCGCACTACAATATTCTCATACCCTTCTTTAGTGGTATAACGACCCGGGTATTTTAACACATATTCAAAAGCCTGTGAACTTTTTCCCGAGCTTTCCCCTGTTCGTCCGGGAGAGGCTTCCAGGCTTTGCTCATCAATGGATTTTAATACTTCATCTGCTGAAACTTTATAGGCCAGCATCCGGTCAGGTTTCAGCCAGATGCGCATAGCGTACTCCCGTTCACCCAGCACATCCGCAAAACCCACCCCATCCACACTTTTTAATTCGGAAAGGAGATTGATTTCGGCAAAATTGTACAGGAATTTTTCATCCATCGTTGAATCTGTACTGTACAGGTTCAGGTACATCAGCATATTCGATTCTTCGCGGGATATCTTTACCCCTTCCCGTACAACGATCGGCGGCAGTTTATTGATCACTGAGGCCACCCGGTTCTGGATATTCAGTGAAGCCACATTCGGGTCTGTCCCTGAATTAAAAACAACCTGAATGGATGCTTCCCCGTCATTACCTGCATCCGAAGCGATATACTTAATACCGGGAACCCCGTTAATGGCCCTTTCAATAGGAATCACAACGGCTTTGATCATCAGTTCACCGTTGGCCCCGGGATATTCTGCAACGATATTTACTTTAGGGGGAGAGATAGAAGGAAACTGGGTTACGGGCAACCTGATCAATGCGATTATCCCGAGCAATGTAACGATAAGTGAAATTACAATGGAGAGAACAGGCCGGTGTATGAATTTATTAAACATGGTCTTTATCTTACTGGATGAATCAATTTATTCCCTGATCAGTTGCAGTGAGGAAAGTGTTGCTTTGGGATCTGCATAGGTGTACTCAATTTTATCATCCTCTTTTGCATTCTGTACCCCATCCAGCAGTATTTTATCTCCTGCAGATAGTCCCGACTCCACGATATAAATATTGGATAGCCTGCTTTTAATGATGATATTCCTTGAGCTGATTTTATTATCCTTTCCCACCACAAAAACATACACTTTGTCCTGGAGCTCGTAGGTTGATTTCTGGGGTATGATCAATGCATTTTTCAGGGGTACGGCCATTTGTACCTTCCCGGTTTCCCCATGCTTCAGTAACATATCGGGATTGGGAAACTTTGCCCGGAAAGCGATATTGCCTGTTTCATTATCAAACTGACCTTCAATTGTTTCAATAATTCCCTGCTGCTTATGCAACTGCCCGTTGGCCAGCAACAGCGATACCTCTTGCCTGCTTTCCGTTTTGCCCAGCGTTTTGTAACCCAGGTATTCACTCTCCGGTACATTGTAATAAGCATAGACGTTGCTGTTATCAGACAGGGTGGTAAGCAGTGCCCCTTCATCCACCAATGCCCCGATTTTCAGCGGCAACCGGTCAATGACACCTGAATACGGCGCTTTGATCTCTGTCAGCGAAAGATGCAGCCGGGCCAGTTTTTCCTCTGCCTTTGCTTCATCCAATTTTGCCTCAGCTATCTGTTGCTCCGTTTTAGAAACAATATTTTTCTCGGCCAGTGTCTTTGCATTCAGCAGGTCAAGCGATGCTTCCTTCACAGCAGCTTCGGCTTTTAGCAGTTCCGCTTCATACATTTTCGGCATGATCCTGAAGAGCAACTGACCCGCATGCACATATTGGCCTTCATCCACAAAAATATGTTCGAGGTATCCTTTTTCCTGAGCCCGGACTTCAATATTCCGGACGGCCTGAATCTGTGCCACGTATTCTTTGACAAAAGAAGTATCCATCAGCAAAGGGCTGGTAACGGCATACTTACTGACTTCTTCTTTTCCTTCGGGCTTTTGTTTACAGCCTGTAACTGAAATAATACTGCAAAAAATGACGGGTAGAACGAATCGGTTCATTGTAATTGAATGTGATTTTAACAGCCAGCGACTATGAAGCCGGCTGATGTTATGATAAGTGCTGTAATGATCCGGCAGCCGGGAATACCGGGCGGAAATGAGCCGATCCTGCAGCAACTAAAGGCCGCGGCCGGGCATTGAATCACTGAAAGAAATCAGATACGGAAACTGCGGTGGGAGATATAAATGTCGGGGACGGGATAAACGACCCGCTGATAATTTTTGCGGAATGCCGTTAACAGATCAGTGATGCTGGAATAATCCAGACGGGCATCCGGACTAATATGGCATACAGCCGGTTTCCTGAGTAAGGAAGATAATTCATCAGAATCCGTGTCTTCCTCGTCAAGGATGAATTGCGGGACCGGCAAGTCGGGAATCAGTGCCCCCAACATCCCGGCATGCTGCTGATTGCTGATACCTGTATGGCTGACAAAAACAGGTTCAGCCGGTTTATTGAAATAACCCAAACTCCCGGAAAACAGGAGCCCGATAAATAGTATGTATATCAGCCTGAATTTCATTAATCCGTCCAAAAATAGTATCCGGAATCAATCCTTTTGTTTACAGGTGACACATTTAATACTTCATTAACGAATTTACCTTCCACGATATGACCTGGGACTGATGACGGGATTAATTGCGCAGCACTTCCCGGCTGATCACAATCTTCTGTATCTCACTCGTCCCCTCCCCGATCGTGCAGAGTTTCGCATCGCGGTAGAATTTTTCGACGGGGAAATCTTTCGTGTAACCATACCCGCCAAATACCTGTACCGCGTCATTGGCTACTTTCACCGCCACTTCACTGGCGTAGTATTTGGCCATGGCCGCCTCTTTGGTCATGGGCAGGTGACGGTTCTTGAGATCGCAGGCCTGCAGGATGAGTAATTCAGCCGCGGCAATTTCAGTTGCCATATCCGCGAGTTTGAAAGAGATTCCCTGGAAAGATGAAATGGGTTTGTCGAACTGGTACCGTTCCTGTGAATAGTGCAGGGCGGCTTCATAAGCGCCTTTGGCAATCCCGAGTGCGAGTGAAGCGATGGAGATCCGCCCTCCATCGAGTACTTGCATGGCTTGTTTGAATCCATCTCCCACTGCACCGAGACGATTGACATCCGGAACGCGGCAATCGTCAAAAACCATCTCGGCCGTTTCGCTGGCACGCATACCGAGTTTGTTTTCTTTTTTACCGGCGCTTAAGCCGGGTGTGCCTCTTTCCACTACAAAGCTGGTGGAATTATTTTTTGCCCGGGCCTCGCCGGTTCTGCAGATGACCACGGCCAGGTCCCCGCTGTTGCCATGCGTGATCCAGTTCTTGGTGCCATTAATGATCCAGTGATCCCCGTCTCTTACTGCGGTGCATTTCATATTTCCCGCGTCACTGCCCGTATTGGCTTCGGTCAGTCCCCAGGCCCCGATCCATTCGGCCGTGGCCAGTTTGGGCAGCCAATTCTTTTTCTGCTCTTCGTTTCCAAAAGCAAGGATATGCCCGGTGCAGAGCGAATTATGCGCCGCCAGGCTCAGTCCGACCGAACCGCAGACCCTGGCTATTTCTTCAATAATGGTTTTGTATTCAAAATAACCGAGTCCCGCCCCGCCGTATTCAGGCGGCACGAGCACCCCCATCAATCCCAGTTTTCCCATTTCTTTAAATATTTCCAGCGGGAAGACCTGGCGCTCATCCCATTCCATCACATGGGGCTTGATATATTGCTTTGCAAAATCACGGGCCGTGAGGGCGACCTGTTGCGTAAGTTCTGAGGTTTGAAAGTTCATATAAAAGAAACCGTTCTTATTTTTTAATAACTGTGCCACTCCTGTTCGGGGTGGCACAGCATCTCGGCTTAGAGATTACAGCAAGCATTGTTAAAGGCAATGCAAGGTTAAGTAATTTATGCAAAACTAACAAGTGTTAGCCTGAAATATTTTTCATTACCGAAATTCCAGCTGCAGTCCATCCCAGGCCAGGTGGATATGATCCGGCAGTTCGGCTTCGATATCGGCATGCAATCCCAACTGATGGGATACATGGGTAAACCAGGCTTCTGGGATCTGCAGTTCCATCACCATGTCCACCGCTTCCCCCAGGGTGAAATGAGAAATATGCTGCTGTTTACGGAGGGCATTCAGGACCAGTACTTCGCTGCCGCGGATCTTCTCCTTTTCCGTTTCCTCGATCCGGTTGGCATCGGTGATATAGGTAAATTTTCCAAAGCGAAATCCCAGCACCGGCATTTTGAGGTGCCATACCTGCACGGGTATCACGGGTATATCACCGACCATAAAGGGGGCATCGGAAATCGTGTTCAGGTTCAGTTCGGGAATACCCGGGTACCTGTTATCAGCAAACGCGTAATAGAAATCCCGCCGTACAGCTTCTTCTGTCAGCGAATCCGCAAATACATCAATATGTTTCCGGGTAAAAAAATTAAAAGCCCGCACATCATCCAGACCGGCCATATGGTCTTTGTGGGGATGCGTGAATACAACCGCATCCAACTGTTTCACTTTTTGCCGCAGCATCTGGTAACGGAAATCAGGCCCCGTATCCACCACCAGGGTCGTTTTAGCGGATTGTACCAGTATGCTTGATCGTAAGCGGTTGTCTTTCTTATCAGCCGAAGTACAAACTTCACAATCGCAGCCGATCATGGGCACCCCGCTGCTGGTACCGGTACCCAGGAATGTTATTTTGAGCGGAGGACAGGTCACGGGGTAAAGTTAACTGGTTAACAGGGTATAAAGTTAACAGGTTAACCGGATGCGGGAAAACGCTGCCAGGAGGAAAAAGGGGGCTTGAATAATAAACGAAAAAACGGAATTGAATAGCACCAGGCTCACAAATCTATTAGCCGCTGGCCTTTAGCCATTGCCCTACCCCTCTTCCGTTTCCAGTTTGGCGAGGACATTGGCATACAGTTTGGCCGATTCCCCGGATAAGAGTCCGGGATCGATCTCCAGCTGGGGGATCAGGTCGAGCAGTGTATTGATACGCCCCTCGATCTGCAGGAATTTATTCAGGACCACCACTTTCTTCTGTTCCAGGATGCAATAACCGCTCTGGAAGGTTCCTCTTTCGTACCGCAGTACATAACCCGCCTGTTCAGGTATCGCTTCCAGTTTATCAAGTGTGGTCTGGTTATACTTCATCCCACAAATTTATAAAGCCGGGTGACGGAAATCAATGCTTTTTATCAAATCTTATCCACAACAGTTTTATATATTTGGACAGACCTGATTATATGAAAAGATTCCTCCTTGCCGCTTTATTCAGCCATACTGTATGGATGGCGCCTGCACAGAGAACCCTCCCCGCATTCGGGGAAATAGACCTGGCCGACCTGCAACTCAGCTCCTGCCCGTTTGAAAAACCGGCCAGTGCCATGAAACTGCTCGATATACAGGAAACCAGTTTTGATTATGATTACTATGCCACCCGGTTAGTAACCGAAAAAAGAGTCCGCATCAAGGTATTCAATGAAAAGGGCTATAAATACGCCAGTATCAGGATCCCCTATTACAGCAAAAAAAGAGTGATGAAGATCAAGGACCTGGAGGGAATTATTTATAACCTGGACGCCTCCGGTAAGATCGTTATACAAAAACTCGAGAAGAAGGATTTTTTTAAGGAAAAGGCGGAAGACAAGGTCGGGATCATCAACTTTACCTTCCCCAACCTGAAACCGGGCAGTGTGGTGGAATTCCGGTACCGGAAAATCGAGAAAGATATTATCCAGGTTGATCCCTGGCTGATCCAGGATGAAATACCCGTGGGCTATACGGGCTGTATTATCACCACCCCGAACACGTCCCGGATAAAAGAAAAATTATTTGGCGCGGATAGCCTGGAAAAGCAAACCGAGATGTACACATCGGGCAGTGCCCGGTATGTAAAGCATACTTATTCCAGGGAGAATATTCCCTCGTTCCGCCACGAACCCTTTATGAGTTCGGTAAAAGACAACCTGCTCAAAGTCACATTCCTGCTTATCCCCCGGGCTTCTGTTTTAACGGACCTGATGAGTGCGGAAAGACGCTGGGAGGAATTCGGGGACAATATCCTGTCTTCCCCTGTGCTGGAAGGGCAACTGAAAAAGAAGATCCATGGTACCGGGCCCATCATTGATTCCGCTAAGAAGATCTCCCCGCTCTCAGACCGGATCCGGTTTGTTTACCAGCGGGTCAGGCAGCAACTGCCCGATAAAGGGGAGCAAACCGCTTACCCGGAAGACATTGATGAGGCCTGGGACAATCACTTTGGCAGTACGGCGGAAATCAACCTGATCCTCCTGAACCTGTTGCAAAAATCAGGCATTGAGGCCTACCCCCTGTTGTTCAGTACCCGTGATAACGGGAAAGTCAATATCCAGTTTCCCAGTCCCGGTCAGCTGAACGGGCTGGATGTGCTGGCAAAAGACAGTGCCGAGTATTTTGTCATGGATGCCAGTCTCAAATACCAGTCCCCCTTTATTCCCCCTTTCAATATCCTGAACAGGGATGCTCTTTTGCTGAAAAAGGACGCTGTTAAATGGCTGTCTGTTGCTGATTCCCGGCCCTTATTAAAAAACAAGGTTCATATAAACGCTTTGTTTACCGACAGCGGCTACCTGAAAGGGTCGGCCTACAATGTTTTCTATGATTACGCGAAATCCGGCCTGCTGGACAGCACTTCGGACGCGGATACAAAAGATTATTTCAACAGGAAAACCGAAGGCTTGAAGATCAATTCGGTCTCCTATGAAAATACAGAGAACGACAATCAGCCCCTGATCCAGAAGATCGACTTTGACTATACCGGCTCCAGTACCGGTGACTATTATTTTATCAACCCACAGCTCCTTTCGGGCGAAAACAGCAACCCGTTTATCCTGGGTACCCGGCAAACCGATATTGACCTGGGTTGTAACCAGGAACTGGTGATGAAACTGAATATTGAAATTCCGGAATCCTTCAGCATTGATCATATCCCTTCCAATATCCAGGTAAGGGCCCCGGATACCAGTTTTCTTTACAAACGGATTGTAAGCACCGATTCCTTGCGTGTATTCTATTACCAGCAATTTGAGATCAAGTACCCGCTTTTCAGCAAAGAACAGTATGCCGGCGTCAAGGAATTCTTTGACCGGGTATATGCCCTGATGGCCGAGGAGATCGTGCTGAAGAAGAGGAAATGATCCCGCCTGTAAACCTGCCTGACGGCAGGCTGCGAACTACGAACTGTGAACTGTAAACTATGAACCTGCCTACCGGCTCTGCATCTTGATCACCGGTACAATCATTTCTTCCAGGCTCACACCCCCGTGCTGGAAAGTATTCCGGTAATAATTCACGTAGTAATTATAATTATTGGGGTAACAGAGGAAACTGTCTTCCTTGGCAAAGATGAAGGAGGAATTGATCGTGGGTACCGGCAATCCCGCTTCCCGGGGATCCCGGAATGCCAGCACTTCTTTGGGCTCATAATTCAGGTTACGACCGTGTTTGTACCGAAGATTGGCCGTGGTCTGTTTATCCCCCACCACTTTATAGGGTGTTTTCACCCGTACACTGCCATGATCGGTAGCCAGCACCAGCCGGATATTTTTATCCGCGACCCGTTTCAGCGCCTGGTGCAGCGGCGAATGCTCGAACCAGCTGGCTGTGATGCTGCGGTAGCTCATTTCGTCACCTGCCAGTTCTTTCAGCACTTCCATTTCGGTACGGGCATGGCTGAGCATGTCCACGAAATTGTAGACGATCACATTGATATCATTGTTGAGCAGGTTATGGACATTGTTCAGCAGGTCCAGGCCCGCCTGGTTGTTCACCACTTTGGTATAGGATACTTTCAGATCGCCCCGGCCCAGTCTTTTCAGCTGTGCCCGGAAAAATTCTTCCTCGTGCAGGTTCTTCCCTCCTTCCTCATCATCATTTTTCCATTGTACGGGAAATTGTTTTTCGATGTCCACCGGGAGCATTCCGGCAAAAATGGCATTTCGTGCATATTGCGTGGCCGTTGGCAGGATACTGTAAAAACTGTCTTCTTCCAGTATCCGGAAACTTTCCGCGAAAATGGGCTGGATGGCTTTCCACTGGTCAAACCGCAGGTTATCGATCAGTACAAAGAAAAGCGGGGTACCCTTCTCCACATGCGGCAATACTTTAAATTTAAAAAGGTTGTGGCTCATCACCGGTCCGTCTGTACTCCGGGGAGAAACCCAGCCGGAATAATTCCGCGAAATGAATTTGAAAAATTCGGTATTGGCCTCACTCTTCTGGCTTTGCAATACTTCCTGCATTTCGGGGCTGCCGCTTTTCTGCATTTCCAGTTCCCAGTACACCAGTTTCCTGTAAATATCCATCCACTCATTATAGTCGGGACTGCTGTTGAGCGCGGTAAAGAGGTGGCGGAACTGCTGCTGGTAGGCGAAAGTGGTCTTTTCCGCCACCAGGCGCCGGTTATCGATGATCTTCTTCAGGCTCAGCCAGACCTGGTTGGGGTTCACCGGTTTGATCAGGTAATCGCTGATCTGGGAACCAATGGCATCATCCATCAGGTTCTCGGTTTCATTCTTGGTGATCAGCACCACCGGCAGGGACTGGTTGATCTCCTTGATCTTGGCCAGGGTTTCCAGCCCGGTGATCCCGGGCATGCTTTCATCAATCAATACCACATCCACCGGGTTTTCCTTTACATAATCAATCGCGTCAAAACCATTGGTAAAGGTCTGGACCTCGTATCCTTTGTTCTCCAGGAATAATTTCTGGGACTGCAGGCTTTCAATTTCATCGTCCACCCAAATAATCTTAGCAATGGCCATTCGGTTTCGGTTTTAAGAGTTGATGGTATCCGGTCAACTGTCAAATTTAGCTTATTAACTGCTGCGGTTGTACTTTTGCCTGCCCCTCCGGGGCCTTTAACAAAAAAGCAACAATGCCCAGTGTCCGCAAAATCATCAACGACCCTGTCTATGGTTTTATTACCATTGACCACCCGTTGATCCTGGATATCATTTCCCATCCTGTGTACCAGCGACTGCGCAATATACACCAGATGGCTTTTGCCCACCTGGTGTATCCCGGCGCGGTACATTCCCGGCTGCATCATTCCTTAGGGGCCTATCACCTGATGGGTATGGCCCTGGGGGAATTAAAGAGTAAGGGGATCGGCATTACAGCCGGCGAAGAACTGGGCGCCAAAGCAGCCATCCTGCTGCACGATGTGGGGCATGGCCCTTTTTCCCATGCACTGGAAAATGAGCTGATCGAAGACATGCATCATGAGACCCTTTCCCTGCTGCTGATGCAACAGCTGAACCGGGAACTGGGAGGACAACTGGACACGGCCATAGCGATATTCACCAATCAGCATCCGAAAAAATTCCTGTACCAGCTGGTATCGGGCCAGTTGGATGTGGACCGGATGGACTACCTGAACCGGGACAGTTTTTTTACCGGCGTGGCGGAAGGGGTGATCGGGTATGACCGGATCATCAAGATGCTCACGGTACAGGACGGCCAGCTCATGGTGGAAGAAAAAGCTATTTATTCCATTGAAAAATTCCTGGTCAGCCGCCGCCTGATGTACTGGCAGGTGTACCTGCACAAGACCGTGGTCAGTGCGGAACAGATGCTGGTCCGGATCATCCGCCGGGCCAAAGAACTGATCGCCCGGGGCGAACAAGCAAGGGCGGTTTCGGACGAACTGAATTTCTTTTTGCAGCAAACCGGGGCCGGGCTTTCCATGGCTTTGCACCTGGATACTTTTTGCCGGCTGGATGACCATGATGTGATGGCCACCATCAAACAATGGTGCAGGCACCCGGACAAAATATTGTCCCTGCTCTGCCGTTATTTAGTAGAGCGAAAATTGCTGAAAGTAAAATTGCAGGCCGTACCGGCAGACCCTGCTTTCGTGGACGAAAAAAAGAAAGAGGCCATTCAAAAACTGGGTATCAACGAAAAGGACGTGGATTATTTTGTATTTACCGGCGAAGCGAGCAATACGACCTATAATCCCGGTGATGAACGAATCAATATCCTGTTCAAGGATGGTACTATAAAAGATATCTCGCAGGTGGATAATGCCCTGATCCAGCACAACCTGAGTGACACTGTTAAAAAACATTACATTTGTTATGTGAGAAGTCAGTAAAGACAGCAAGTCCGAAAGACGACTCCGGACTTCCTGACTTTCGGACTTCCCGACTTTCGGACTTCCGGACTTTCCAACTTCCGGACTTCCTGACTCTCGGACTTCCCGACTAATATTACCACTTATGCAATTCCCCGCCGCGCAAATAGCCCTGCTTGTTAACGGAAAAACCGAAGGAGATCCGAATGTTACGGTACACTCGTTTGGCAAGATCGAAGAAGCCAGGGAAGGGCAACTCAGTTTTTTTGCCAACCCCAAATACGAAGAATTTTTATACAGCACCAGGGCTTCTGTGATCATCGTCAATGAAGACTATACACTCCGGCAGCCGGTAAAAGCCACGCTGATCCGGGTGGCGGATGCCTATTCCGCTTTTGCCACTTTGCTGAGCAAGTACCAGGAGATCAAACAGCAATCGCTGGCGGGTGTGCAGCAACCGGTTTTCATAGCACCCACCGCCCGTTACGGGCAAAATGTATTTATCGGCGCCTTCGCCTACTTAGGAGAGAATGTAACAGTGGGCAACAACAGCAAGATCTATCCCAATGCCTTCCTCGGGGACAATGTGACCGTTGGTGACAACTGCGTCATTCATCCCGGGGTGAAGATCTATAATGATTGCAGGATCGGTAACCAGGTCATTATCCATGCGGGTACGATCATCGGCAGTGATGGTTTCGGGTTTGCCCCTCAGGCCGACGGCAGTTTCAAAAAAGTACCGCAGATCGGGAATGTGGTGATCGAAGACAATGTGGAAATCGGATCCAATACAACCATTGACCGCGCCACCATTGGTTCCACGCTTATAAAAAGCGGCGCCAAACTGGATAACCTGATCCAGGTGGCCCATAACGTGGAAATCGGGCAAAGTACCGTGATCGCCGCCCAGGCTGGAATCAGTGGCAGTACCAGGATCGGGAAGGGGGTAATGATCGGCGGGCAGGCCGGTATCGTGGGGCATATCCAGCTGGGTGACGGATCGAAAGTGAATGCGCAAAGCGGGGTGAGCAAATCAGTGGAACCGGGGAAAGCCGTAACCGGTTCGCCTGCGTACGATTATACCGCCGCCTTAAGAAGCCAGGCCGTCAGCCGTAAATTACCCGACCTGGAAAAAAGGATCAAAGAACTGGAAGCCATCATTAAACAGCTGCTGGCCGAGAAAGTCGGTTAAGGATCATCTCCGTTACGCTGCAATAAAGTTTCCTTTATTTCCTAATTTGTAGTCATGAAAAAGCTTTTCCTGGCATTGCCAATGGTCTTCCTGGCCCTATCCATTTTTGCCCGGCAAAAACCGGCCTACCTCATTTACAACAGCAAAGGGAAAAAAGTATCGTATAAAAAGATGCTGAAATCACTCAGCCGGAAAGACATTGTTTTGTTTGGCGAGCTGCACGATAACGCCATCGCGCACTGGCTGCAACTGGAACTGACAAAGGATTGTGATCAGACCCGTGACCTGGTACTGGGCGCGGAGATGTTTGAACAGGACAACCAGGCGGCCCTGGACCTTTACCTGCAGGGAAAGATCAAAGCAAAGCAACTGGATTCCATGGCCCGTCTCTGGAAGAATTACCCGACCGATTATGCCCCGCTCGTGAATTATGCCAGGGATAATAAGATCGCTTTTGCGGCCACAAATATCCCCCGCCGTTATGCCTCCCTGGTGGCAAAGGGCGGATTTACAGTACTGGATACCCTGCCCGCAACCGCCCGGGCCTGGATGGCCCCTTTGCCGATTGCCTATGATGCGGAGCTGCCCGGTTATAAAAAAATGAAGGAAATGATGGAAGGCCATGGAGGGGATAGTATACCCATGGCCCAGGCCAGCAAGGATGCCACCATGGCCCATTTCATACTGCAGTACTATAAACCCGGCAGCCTTTTCATCCATTTCAACGGGTCTTACCATTCGGAGAATTACGAAGGTATCCTCTGGTACCTGGAGCGGCAGCAGCCCGGGCTGCATTATGGCACTATCACCACGGTGCTGCAAAAAGACATTCACCACCTGCTGGCGGAGAATAAAAGGAAGGCTGATTTCATCATTTGTGTGGATGAAGATATGACCCATACGTACTGAAGATAGCCGTCTTTCAAAAATTGGCGGCCCTGTCAATAATCTTATCTTTGCCCCGCTTAATCAAAAACGCATGAATCCGAATTTCAATCCTGATAAACAGCATACCTTAAAATCTTCCGTACGGATCTCCGGCACCGGGCTGCATACCGGTGTGATGGCAGACCTGACCCTGAATCCCGCGAATGCCGGCTTCGGGCTCCAGTTCAAACGCATTGACCTCCCCAACCAGCCGGTGATCAAGGCCGACTGTGACCTGGTAACCGATGTGAGCCGGGGCACCACGCTTGAATCAAACGGCGCGAAAGTGAGCACGGTGGAACATGTACTGGCCGCCCTGGTAGGCATGGGAATTGATAACTGCCTGCTCGAGATCAACGGACCGGAAATGCCCATCATGGACGGGAGTTCACAGCCCTTTGTGGAACTGATTGAGGAAGCCGGTATACATGAACAGGATGCCGCCAAAGTCTGGTACAGTATTGATGAGAATATTTTCCATTACGATGAAGATAAACGGGTGGAGATGGTGGCCATGCCGGCCATGGAATACCAGGTCACTACCTTAATTGATTTCAATTCCCCGGTACTGGGGACCCAGCATGCGGGACTGAAGCATCTCCGGGATTTCAAGGAGGAGATAGCGCCCTGCCGTACGTTTTGTTTTTTACACGAACTGGAAATGCTGCTGGAACATAACCTGATCAAGGGCGGCGACGTGAACAATGCCATTGTGATCGTGGACAAGCGGGTGGACGACCATGAGATGGACCGCCTGAAAAAAATATTCAAGAAAGATAAGATCGAGGTCAAGAGTGAAGGCTATCTCAACAACCTTGAGCTGCGTTTCCCCAATGAACCGGCCCGTCACAAATTACTGGACGTGGTGGGCGACCTGGCCCTGATCGGTTTTCCCATCAAGGCCCGGATCATTGCCAACCGGCCCGGTCATAGCAGCAATGTGGACTTTGCCAAGAAGATCAAGCAGTATATAAAAAAAAACAAACACACACAGGGCGTACCTGTGTATGATCCTTCCCAGCCGCCGGTTTATGACCAGCAGTATATTGAGCGGAAGCTGCCCCATCGTTTTCCCTTTGCCCTGGTGGATAAAGTGATCGAGCTCAGCGATTCCCATATCGTGGGGGTGAAAAATGTAACCTTTAATGAGTGGTTTTTCCAGGGACATTTTCCCGGTAATCCCATTATGCCCGGGGTACTGCAGATCGAAGCCCTGGCCCAGTGCGGGGGTATCCTGGCCATCAACCTCAGCGGGGAAGGGCAGTATGATACCTATTTCCTGAAGATCGATAACTGCAAGTTCAAGCAGATGGTGCGCCCGGGCGATACCCTGATCCTGAAGATGGAACTGGTAGCGCCGATCCGCCGGGGTATCTGCGAGATGAAAGGCACCACGTATGTGGGCAATAAAGTCTGCTGTGAGGCAGACCTGGTGGCCCAGATCGTGAAGCGCTGATCCTGCCAATTTCCCAACCTGTTTTACCCAAATAAATGCCCGGAAAACGGGCATTTTCTTTTATCCACATACCACCCAAATACCTGCAAAAAACAGGGTTTTAAATCCGGTAAGACGGCCCTGATTCCGTACATTTGTGAGTTGTATTTTTTTCAGTCTCAACCCCCAGATTTTATACTCATTTATGACCCCGGAAGCACAAGAAAAAGCGGCCCAGATTTCGGCCGGTTACAGCGCAGACAGTATCCAGGTTTTGGAAGGTTTGGAAGCCGTCCGTAAGCGTCCCGCCATGTATATCGGCGATATCGGGGTGAAGGGATTGCACCACCTGGTCTACGAGGTGGTGGACAACTCCATCGACGAAGCCCTTGCCGGCTATTGTAAAAATATCAACGTCTTCATTTACGGGGATAATTCCATCGCCGTGGAGGATGACGGGCGCGGTATCCCGACAGCCATGCACAGCAAGGAAAAAAAGTCCGCCCTCGAAGTAGTGATGACCGTACTGCATGCGGGCGGTAAGTTTGATAAAGACTCGTATAAGGTATCCGGTGGTCTGCACGGTGTGGGGGTGAGTTGCGTGAATGCACTCAGTTCCCGCCTGCATGTTACGGTAAACCGGGAAGGAAAAAAATTCGAACAGGAATACCATATCGGCGTGCCGCAATACCCTGTACGGGAAATCGGCAGCAGCGAAACAACCGGTACCCGGGTGCATTTCTGGCCCGATGACAGCATTTTCATCACGACCGTTTACAATAAAGATATCCTGGAAAGCCGTCTTCGGGAACTGGCTTACCTGAACCGCGGGGTACGCATCATCCTGAATGACCTGCGGGAAAAGAACGAGGATGGCAGCACGTATACCAAAAGTTTTTACAGCGAGGGCGGTATCGTGGAGTTCGTGGAAATGCTGGACCAGAATGCCGGGCGGAATTCACTGATCCCGAAAGTGATCGCCGTGGAAGGAAGGGATGAGCATACCAATGTGGCGGTGGAAGTGGCGCTGAGCTATAACGATAGTTACAATGAGCATATCTATTCCTACGTAAACAATATCAACACCATTGAAGGGGGTACCCATGTATCCGGTTTCCGCCGGGCGCTGACCCGGGTATTCAAGAGTTACGGGGATAAGAACGGGCTGTTCGAAAAAGCCAAAGTGGAAATTGAAGGAGATGATTTCCGCGAAGGACTGAGTGCCATTATCTCTGTAAAAGTGCCCGAACCCCAGTTTGAAGGACAGACCAAGACCAAACTCGGCAACAATGAAGTAATGGGGGTGGTGGACTCCACCGTATCCAAAGTACTGGAAGCTTACCTCGAAGAAAATCCCCGGGAAGCCAAGAATATCGTATCCAAAGTGATCCTGGCGGCCCAGGCCCGTGCAGCTGCCCGTAAGGCCCGCGAACTGGTACAGCGTAAGACGGTACTGACCGGAAGCGGACTGCCCGGCAAACTGGCCGATTGCTCTGACCGTGACCCCGATCGTTGTGAGCTCTTCCTGGTGGAGGGAGATTCAGCAGGAGGTACTGCCAAACAGGGCCGTGACCGGAGTTTCCAGGCCATCCTGCCCCTGCGGGGTAAGATCCTGAACGTGGAAAAAGCCATGGAGCATAAGATCTACGACAACGAGGAGATCCGCAATATGTTCACCGCGCTGGGTGTAAAGATGGGAACGGCCGAAGATCCCAAGGCCCTTGACCTCAGTAAACTACGTTACCACAAGCTGATCATTATGACGGATGCCGATGTGGACGGTTCTCATATCGCCACCCTGATCCTGACATTCGTGTTCCGGTATATGACCGAACTGGTGGAACAGGGCTATGTTTATATTGCCCAGCCCCCGCTGTACCTGGTGAAAAAAGGCAAGGAGCAGGTCTATGCGTACAATGAAGATCAAAGGAAGAACTGGGTCGAAAAATTAGGCGGCGGTAAAGATGATTCCGTTAACATCCAGCGGTACAAAGGTTTGGGTGAAATGAACGCTTCCCAGCTTTGGGAAACCACGATGAACCCGGCCACCCGGACCCTGAAAAAAGTAACCATTGAAAGCGCGGCCGAGGCGGACCGGGTTTTCAGTATGCTGATGGGCGATGAAGTGGCTCCCAGGAGAGAGTTTATCGAGAGCCATGCGAAGTACGCAAAACTGGATATTTAACCTGTTTTGAGGCAGCTGGTTCCATTTTAACAAAACCGGGATTGAATTTATAAATAAATGATTTAAAACGTATTAGCTTCGAAATTTCGGAGCTTTTTTCTTAAAATCACCAAATTTCTCCCCCCTAACCCCCCGGATTGCGTAATTTCACCCTTTACTAACGCAAAATTTTAAACCATGTCAGATGTAAAAATTACAGCCTACAATGTAAAAACCAAGGAGAAAGGTGTGGAAATGCTGGATGCCGTTATCACGAAAACCGCCAAGGGTGCTTATATGGCCCAGGGCAATGATGGTAAAGGAAATAAACTGACCACCCTGATGGGCGAAGAAAAGGCCCTGGCTGCGATTAAAGCCGGTGTTGCCAAACAAGGCTGGTAAGCTGAGAAATATCATTTATAAAAAGGCCTTTCAGCAATGAGAGGCTTTTTTATGACCTTGAGGGAAGGTACGAGGTTTGAGGTACGAGCCATGAGCTGCGAGTTACGAGACTGATTGACCAGGCCAGTCTTTAACCAGATCGGCGTAGAAATTTCCTCGGAGAGGCTCTTTTAGGATGGGCAGGAAGGTGCGAGGTATTAGGTACGAGCTGCGAGCAGCGAGACTTACAGATTAGTGCCAGACTTCAACCAGGTTGGCGTATAAAC
>JBBIGW010000002.1:0-61962 GCA_037447355.1 Bacteroidia bacterium
CGACTGGATCGAACTGATCAAGGAAAAAGAGAACAGCCAGGGCAAGATCACTGCCCGGGAATGCGATGAAATTATCCGTAAACTCAGCCTGAAGAGTTTTGAGAGCGAATACAAGATCCTTGTGATGTGGATGCCGGAAGAACTGGACAAGGAAGGAAACAAACTGCTGAAAATAATTGAAGAGCCCCCGGCCAATACCTTGTTTATCCTGATAGCCGAAAACGAGGAAGGAATATTACCCACGATCCTGAGCCGTTGCCAGCTGGTGAAAATTCCGGCCCTGGAAAACAGGGATATTGAAGAAGCCCTTGTCAGCCGGAACAAGACCGAACCGGCCATTGCCCGCCAGGTAGCCGGTGTGAGTGAGGGCAATTACCGCGAAGCTTTAATGCTGGTACAACATGCCGAGGAGGACTGGCAGGCGCTCCTGCGAGACTGGCTGAATGCTATTCTGAGGACCGGACCCGTGGCACAGGCCAAATGGGTGGAAGAGATCAGCCGGCTGGGCCGTGAAAAACAAAAGCAGTTTCTCCGCTATTTTAACCACCTGCTGGAACAGGCCATCCATTACCGGATCATGGGCGATCAGCTGAATATTGGCGAAAAAGAGCGGGATTTTGCTGAAAGACTCAATAAAATCGCCGGAATCGAGCAGCAACAGGCCATTATTGAAGAACTCGACCGGGCCAGCTACTATATTGAACGCAATGCTCATGGCAAAATGCTCTTCCATGCCCTGACCATTAAACTATACCATATAATTCAGGATAAGATTGTATTTTTGATGGAGTGATGTGGAGATAACGGTGAATAGAAAATGGAGAATGGGGGGCTAAGACCCTGAGTTACAACGTCGGTTAAGTATATTATTCCATTCAATATAGTTTTATAAATAGCTGATAAGCAGTCTTTTGCTATAAACTATATGCCCCGCTTGTAATTCTGTTCCTGTTTTCCCTTTATTAAATTTTAATTTTTAATTACTTCCGAAAGAAATTCCGGAACTATTTGCGAATATGGGTTGTACAGGTTGCAGCACGGCTACCGGTGGTAAGCCAAACGGATGTAAGAGCAACGGCGGATGCAGTTCCGGCGGTTGTAACCGCATGAATGCACACGACTGGCTCCGTAACCTGCCCATGCTTGATTTTGACAGTGCCTGCAAAGTCATTGAAGTCAGCTTCAGCCAGGGAACCCGCAAGGATTTTTTCCGCAATCCCACTTTACAACCTTTTGAAAAAGGAGACCTGATCGCCGTGGAAGGCGTTAGCGGTTTTGACCTGGGGGAAGTATCCCTGACCGGGGAGATCGTGCGCCTGCAGATGAAGAAACGGAATGCGAAAGAAGACAATCCCGAAATGAAAAAAGTATTGCGCCGGGCAACCGACCGCGATATTGAAATATGGAAACAGAATAAAGCCCGTGAACCGGAAGCGGTGATCCGCAGCCGGGCTATTGCCAAGCAACTCAGACTGGATATGAAAATAAGCCAGGTGGAGATGCAGGCCGACGGACGCAAAGCCACTTTCTTCTATATCGCCGATGGCCGGGTGGACTTCCGTGAACTGATCAAGGTCTATGCTTCTGAGTTCAGGGTAAAAGTGGAAATGCGCCAGATCGGAGCCCGGCAGGAAGCCGGCAAGGTAGGCGGCATCGGCAGTTGCGGGCGTGAGCTCTGCTGCAGTACCTGGCTTACTGATTTTAAATCGGTGAATACCGCCGCTGCCCGTTACCAGAACCTTTCCATCAACCAGACCAAACTCAGTGGTCAGTGTGGCCGTTTGAAATGCTGCCTGAACTATGAACTCGATACCTATCTCGACGCCTTACAGCACTTCCCGGATAATTGTGATGTGATCCAGGTAGCCAAAGGCAATGCGTTCCTGATCAAGAAAGATATTTTCAAGAACCTGATGTGGTACACGCTGCCCGACAGTAATAAGCAGTACCCGCTGACGATTGAAAGGGTGCAAAAGATCAAATCCCTGAACCGGCAGGGTATCACTCCGGATGAACTGGAACCGGTGGATGTGACCGGTAAACAAAAAGAAGCGGAACCTGAAACGGTGGAGTTAGTGGGACAGATCAGCCTGCGTACCCTGGAGAAAGCCGAGAAGAAAAAGAAACAACAGCAGCAGCAACAGCGCCAGCAGCGCCCCCAGCAACGACAGGGTGGTCAACAACAACAGGGCGGACAACAACAACGGGGACAGCAAGGCAGGCAACAAGGCGGTGGTCAACAGCAACAAAGAGGACAGCAGGGTGGACAACAACAACGGGGACAACAAGGCGGGCAGGGACATAAAGGCCAGCAACAGCGTGGACAGCAGGGCCAGGGGAACCGAAACCAGCAGCGGCCGAATAATCCCAACAGGAACCAGGGTAACCGGCAACAGGGCCAGGGCAATCAGCAACGACCAAACAACCCCAATACCGAAACAGGTAAGCAGGAATCTTAGCTTATCCTTTTCTTCATTTTATTCTCTAAACAATTATTTCATTCCACCCCCAGTGCCCTGTACAGGGCGTCCTGGATCTTGCCGCGTATCAGCAGCTGGGAGATTTTATTATGGTCACGGGAGGGGAATACCCGGTTGGAGAGAAAGATATAGACGAGATCATATTGGGGATCCACCCATACGCAGGTGCCGGTAAAACCGGTATGACCGAATGTGGAAGGCGAAGCGAGCAGGGAAGGATAGGGATCTTTACGCAACTGGTTGTCCTTTTCGGGTTTGTCAAAACCCAGTCCCCTGCGGCTGAACTTACCATTGTATGCCGTAAAGAGCCGGATCGTTTCCGGTTTCAGGTAACGCTGCCCGTTGAGCACTCCTTTATTCAGCAGCATCTGGTACAATAAAGAAAGATCATAGGCATTGGAAAACAAACCGGCATGTCCGGCCACTCCCCCGAACATGGAAGCGCCTTCATCATGCACATCCCCACGGATACTTTGCTGCCGGAAATAGTTATCCGTTTCTGTAGGGACTATGCATTCCACCGGGAAGCGGTTACGGGGACTGAACCCGGTGGAATACATCCCCATTTTATCATAGAATGTTTTCCGGGTGTATTGGTCGAGCGGCATTCCGCTGAGCTGTTCCACTATTTTTCCCAGGAAAATAAAATCGTTGTCACTGTACACATATTTACCGGGGGCGGTAAGGGGGCTTTTCAATATCCGTTGCAGGATTGTGTCCTCCCAGTCATCCCGCAGGTAAAAATTTTCAGCCACCCTGATCCCGTATCCCTTCTGCGTTCTTGTTTCATAATAACCGGTTTTCGGCAAGCCATTCCCATTCATCGTTTCCTTATAAAAAGCGATAAAGGGGACCAGCCCGGCCTGGTGTAATAAGATATCCCGGATGACCAGGTTTTCTTTACTGCTGCCTTTTACCCAGGGCAAATAGTCTTTCAGTGTTCCATCAAGACTGAGTTTTCCATCTTCATAGAGCTTCATGATGGAAACCGTGGTGGCCGAAACCTTGGTCACCGATGCGAGGTCGAAGATACTTTCGGGACTCATGGCGGGAGATGCCGGATCATACTCATAATGACCAAAGGCTTTGTGATAAATGATCTCTCCCTTGTGCGCCGCGAGTATCACACAACCCGGAAAAGCCTGTTGGGCGATCCCGTCCAATGCAATGGAATCCACTGCCTGCAGGGCGCTGCGGGTCTCACCGGGTGTTACCGGTTTTTTATGCTGCACCACGCCCTCCCCATACCTGAAACGGCAAACGGAAACGGGCAGTTTGCCCCGGGCCCGGATCTTTCCCTCCAGTATATCCGCCGCCACCTGCTGGGTGATCTCATCATCCTGGTAACAGGCCAGCAAGGTATAGGCATCACAGAAATTTTTATTCGCCAGTACATTGCCAAAACTAACCGTGATGGTTTTGATAAAATTCAGGCTGTTGTACAATTTCAAAGCGGGAGCGCTCAGTCCAAAATTATCCATGGGCCTGTTTGAATAATTATGCACCCCTATCACGATCGCATCATAGATACTGTCTTTCGGAACCACATTCAGGATGGAATCCGCTTTTCCCGGGCTGTCTTTGTAAGAGAATAAAAACACATCCGCTCCCAGGTCAGCCTGCAACCGCTTCCCAAACGGGGTCAGTTCTGTTGCACCCATACCGATATAGGCAATCTTTTTCTGTTTGCCGGTCAGTGGGACCTGCGCATAATCAGCCCGTGAGGCGCCATTGCCGGCCTGGGCCAGCAAGGTGATCCCCTGTTCCGCCACTTCCCGGCGGATCGCATCGGTTTTTGCATTGAGATCCTTCAGCAGGTTATTCGTATCGATCCGGGCAGATTTGTTCAGCCCCAGCTGGTATTTGGCCCCCAGCACTTTTCTTACTTTATTGTAAATATCCTGCCAGGACAACCTGTTTTCCCCAATGGCCTTTTTAATAGCTTCAATAGATTCGGGGACACTGGCCGGCAGGCAAAGCATATCATTTCCCGCTGCAATGGCTTCCACGGAAATGGTTCCGCCCGGAAAATATTTGGCCACTCCCTTCATCTCCAGCGCATCGGTAAACGTAAGCCCGTTGTAGTGAAGGCTGTTGCGCAGCAGGTCGGTCACATTATTCCTGGATATCGACGTGGCCTTATTCGGAGTGCTGTCAATCGCCGGGATGTAAAGGTGGGCGATCATCACGCTTCCGACACCTTCCTCAAAAAGGGCTTTGAACGGTACCAGTTCCAGGGAATCCAGTTGTCCCATGCTTTTATTGATCACCGGCAGGTCGAGGTGGGAGTCCACATCCACATCCCCATGACCGGGAAAATGTTTGGCGCAGGCCATGATACCCGCATCCTGCATTCCCTTCATATAAGCGATACCGAAAGCAGAGACCTTATCCCTGTCTTCCCCGAAAGAACGAAAACCGATCACCGGGTTATTGGGGTTGTTGTTGATATCCACTACCGGGGCATAGTTCACATGCACCCCGATCCGTTTGCATTGTTCACCTACCGCCAGGCCCATCCGGTACACCAGGTTCTCGTCTTTTACCGCACCAATGGTTAACTGGTAAGGAAATCTGGCCACACTGTCTAACCGCATCCCCAGTCCCCATTCCCCGTCGATGGTTATCATCAGCGGGGTTTGCGCGATGCTTTGATAATAATTGGTCAGGTTGGCCTGGCGAATGGGGCCGCCCTGGAAAAAACAAAGGGCACCGACATTGTACTGCTTTATAGCCTCCGTTACTTTCGCTATATGATCTGGTCCCAGGTTAGAGTGGGCCCGGATAACCATCAGTTGTGCGATGCGCTGGTCATCAGTCAGGGAGTTGAACACACTGTCGACCCATTGTGCCTTGTTAAGACCGCTTTTGTACTGGGCTGTTGCCATTAGCGGGAGCAGCAGTAATACAGGAAAGAACGGCTTGAAAATCCGCATGGTTAGATTTATTAATATGAGGATAAATGAGAAAATAAAATTAGCGGTTTTGAGGCAAAGCGGGTGTGAGCCCTGACTTAAAAATGAAATGGTTATTTTTGACGGCTAAACCGGATTTTGTGCCTGATAAGATTACGCTGTTACCTGATAATATTGCCAACCAGATCGCTGCGGGGGAAGTGATTCAACGCCCGGCCAGTGCTGTTAAGGAATTACTGGAAAATGCCGTGGATGCCGGGGCCACCGGGATCAAACTGATCATCAGTGACGCAGGCAAGGCCCTGTTGCAGGTGATTGATAACGGGAGCGGGATGAGCGAGACCGATGCCAGGATGTGTTTTGAGCGGCATGCCACTTCCAAGATCAGGAGTATTGAAGACCTGTTCCATATCCGGACCATGGGTTTCCGGGGTGAGGCCCTGGCTTCTATTGCCGCGGTAGCCCAGGTGGAGTTAAAAACTAAGAGAGCCGAAGACGAAACCGGGACCTATATTGAAGTGGAGAACAGCCTGGTGAAAAAACAGGAGCCGGTGGCTTCCGCCAATGGCACAAGTATCGCGATGAAGAATTTGTTCTTCAATGTTCCGGCCCGCCGGAATTTCCTGAAAAGCAATGCGGCCGAAATGCGGCATATTGTGGACGAGTTTACCCGGGTGGCTATGTCCTTCCCTGAAATCCTGTTTACCCTGACGGCGAACAACCAGGAATTATTCCACCTGGAAGCGGGCAGTCTAAAGCAACGGATCGTTCAGTTGCTGGGGAGTAATTACAACGCCAAACTCGTAACGGTAAAAGAAGAGACCGATTACCTGAATATTTACGGTTTTGCGGGCAAACCCGAAACCGCCAAAAAGACCCGGGGTGATCAATATTTTTTCGTCAATAACCGTTTTATCCGAAGTGCCTACCTGAACCATGCGGTGATGAATGCCTACCAGGAAATGATCCCTTCGGACAGTTTCCCGATGTATGTATTGTTCATTGACTTGGACCCCACGGTGGTGGATGTGAATGTACATCCCACCAAGCAGGAGATCAAGTTTGAAGACGAGAAAATCATTTATGCCTTTGTGCAGGCCGCGGTTAAACATGCGCTTGCGCAGTTCAGCGTTACGCCCACCCTCGACTTCGGCCTGGATGCTTCGATCCAGCAATTGCCCTCGATCCAGCAACCTTTTACCGATGAAAAAAGATCTGCGGCAGCAGCCGGTTCCATATTTAAAGGCTTTACACAAAAAAACCAGGCGCATTTTATTGAGAAAAGCGATCCCGGTGAGTTGAAAAACTGGAGAACATTCTACGAAAGCAACGAGCAGCGGGCTACGAGGTACGAGCAGGGCCCTGCTCCGGAGCATTTGCCCGCAACCCGCAACCCGCAACTCGCAGCTGAAACAGAAATCTCCCAATTACTGAATACGTACATCACTATTCCATCAAACAATGGTTTCCTGTTACTTCACCAGCAATCGGCGCATGAGCGGGTATTGTATGAACAGCTGAGTGCGGCGGGCAAGGATAAGCCGGTAGCCACGCAGCAGAGTATGTTCCCCTCAACCATGGAACTGACCCCGGCGGATGCGGCCGTGATGGAAGAGATCATGGAAGACCTGCGCTACCTCGGATACACGATCGAACCCTTTGGCAAAAATACCTATGTGATCCAGGGCACCCCGGCTGATGTGGAAGCGGGAAATGACAAGCACATCATTGATATCTTACTCGAACAATACAAGCATTTCAGTCCCGAAGTAAAATTCTCAAGACGGGAAAAACTGGTGCGTTCCTTAGCGCGGCAGCAATCCATCAAGGCCGGCACCAGGCTGACAGAACCTGAAATGCGGCAACTGGTCACGGATCTTTTTGCCTGTACCACCCCGAATGTTACACCGGATGGCAATCCCACTTACCTGGAGTTTAAGCTGGAGCAGCTGGAGAGGATGTTCGGGAGGTAGGGCCCCCTAAATCCCCCGAAGGGGGACTTTAGACTCCGATTTTTTGAAATATATATAAAGAAATGCTTGCGTATGATTCTACGCAAGCCATTTCTTTATTAAATGTATAAAGCTGCAGTGTCTTCAAAGTCCCCCTTCGGGGGATTTAGGGGGCTGTACTTCAAAACTTCTCCCTGACCCCCTTTATAAACCTTTCCACCGCCCTCCTCACTTCCGTCGCGGATGCCTGGTGATTATTGACCAGGGTAGAAAAGATCAGAAGCTTCCCTTTTTTCGTATAGAGAAAACCACTTAAGGCTACCACCCCGGAGAGGGTGCCGGTCTTGGCGTAGATATAACCGCTGTCGGCCTTGTAGTAGGAACTGATCGTGCCCTCGCCACCAGTGGGGAAGATGGTTTTGATCCGTTCCATCCCGAATTCGTTCTTCATTTTATTCAGAATAGTAACGAAATCCTGCGGGGTAAATAGATTATAGCGGCTGAGGCCGGAACCATCGGCCCAGCGGGGCTTTTGGAGCAGGTCGTTGAAGTCAGTTTTGAGAAGGGTGTCGATGATTTTTTCATCATTCATATAGCCTAAGTGCTCATTGCTCACCATTAATAATGATTGCTCAGCAAAGAAATTATCCGAGCGGTGCATCATGGGTTTGAGGAGGGAGTCGGTGGGTTGGGAGTGGATGATCTTAGGATTGTAAAGCTTTCCTTCCGGAATAAGCCCCGCTCCCGGGACAGGCATTCCATATGAATAAGAAATTCGCCTGGCACCTAGTGTATCAGCCAGCAAAGATTCGATAAGCTGGACTTCAGGCAGAAAAGGGATTTCAAAAAATCTTTTTTCTGGCAACCTGACCTCATATGGCTTTTCAATAAAAACTTTAAAAAATTTGAAACTGTTATCATTATAACTTCTGGTCACACTTGGAACCGAATCCTTTGTTACATAAACACTAAAATTATTCTTCCCGAAATAAGAGGGAATAATATTTATTTCAGTTTTGCTAATAATTGTCAATCTGACAAGATTGCCATAAATCGGGAAAAATGATCTGGGGGCCATATAGCTTTCTAATGCATCATTCCAGGACCATCCATCGCCAAAATACTTTTCATAAGCAAATGGCTTAACCAAATTTAATCCAAACTTGTTTTTATTAAGAAAATCAAATACAGGCTGATTTTTAAACTCAGTGTGCAGGAATGTAGGGTCACCGGTTGGCTCTAACATGATAAGCGTATCAGGCTCATTTTCGCCAAAATCATGAAATTCATACCTCAACCCCACCAGGCTATCCCCCAGGTACTTCATCGCCGCATAACAGGTCGGGATCTTGGTATTGCTGGCAGGGACAAAATATTTATCGCCCTGGTAGTTGTAGAGATACTTTCCGGCTTCGGGGTCATAGATGCTGATGCCGATGTGGGCAGTCCGGAGCGGGGTTGCTTTTAAAACATTCTCTTTCGCTGACCGGGAGATTTGTTTATTTATGGAACAGGAAGGGAGGAGTAAAAACCCAAAAGTCAAAATCAACAATAGCACTCCGAAAGTTTGAAAGGTCTTCATGATTGGAAATTGCTGTTTAATTTTTGAGAATACCGGGAGAAGGCAAAATTCAAAACTCCTCAACCGCCACCACCTTTCCTTCCCTCGCACTTTCCAGCGCCGCATCGATGATCTTCATATTCCGTATTCCATCCGCTGCCGGCACGGGATTCGGGCCTTGCCCGGTCAGTGCCTTATATACCTCATTATAATAGCCCATGTAGTTGCCGGGAGAGGACGTGGTTTCCTCGCGTACCCGTTCGCCATTGATCTCCGTATGCAATAAACCATCAGGCCCGGCAGGGGCTGCGCACCAGGTTTCCAGTGAAGGCTTTACTCCCGCCAGCAACTGCTGTTCCTGCATGTCGGAACGATGCTGGAGAAAACTGCCTTTCATACCGTGCAGGGTATAAGCCCAGCCCGTTTCCCGTGCAATGCAGGTGGCTTTGAGCCGAACCCGGAGGCTATCGTAATAGAACAGTATTTCGAAATAATCATTGGCGATCACATCGGTCCGCATCCGCCAGACATCCGCGAAGATCGCTTTGGGAAAACCAAAGAGCTGGATGGCCTGGTCCACCAGGTGAGGAGAAAGATCATAAATAATACCGGCGCCGGGCATATCGCCTTCTTTATGCTGTTTGCCGCCTGGAGCAGGCCGGAAACGGTCGTAACGAAACTCGGCTTCCCGCAATTCCCCGAGCCAGCCCCGTTGCACAACTTCTCTCACCGCCCGGTAATCGCCATCATAGCGGCGGTTCTGGTAAATACTGATAAAGCGTTTTTTCTCTTCCGCCAGCCGGGTGATCTCTTCAGCCTGTTTCGCCGTCACTACAAAAGGCTTCTCGATCACCAGGTTTTTACCGGATTGCAAAACCAGTTTGGCCTGTTCGTAATGCAAATACGTGGGAGTATTCACCACAATAAGATCCAGTTCCCGGTCTCCGCAGAGCTCTTCCACACTGCGGTACAGCTTCGCTTCGGGGTATCGCTCCCTTGAATCCTGTTTATGCCGCTCCACAATTGCCGTTAGGTCAAACCCGGGATGGGCATGGAGAAATGGAGCGTGAAAGAGTTTACCTGACATGCCGAAGGAACAAATACCTGCTTTGATAAGGCCCCCAGTCATAGTTTTAAAGTTGAGTAGTCATTATCCCCTCAAAGGGGAGGATTTGAAAATCTTATTATTTATCTGGCGTAATAATAGCTACTTTAAGAAAAGGCCGTTGCTGTTTTGAAATTCCAACCTGAGTTCCCCTTTTGGGGGACAGGGGGCCTAACTTCTCTCCTGCGCCCTCAGCCATCGTTCCGGTATTTCATTACTGCTGGCCAGCAAATAGTCCTTATAGCTGCAGGCGATGAATTTCTTATCGGGTAATTGCATCCACCAGCGGCCGGTTTTTTTACTTTGAAGGAAAACCGTTTCCACTTCCGCGAAAGCCATATGGTATTCATTGAAAGAGTCTTTCTCATCGAGGGTGGCTTCTTTGCGGCCCCGGCTTCGGCCATCCAGCACATACCAGAGCATATGACTGATCTGTTTGGCGGTCAGTTCGTCTTTATCGTGTTGCGGATTGTAGCCATAAATACCGATCGTGTTCACCTGGGGACTCATGCCCGCATAACGAAGCAGCACACAGGCTTCTTCGCCGTTTAGCCCGTTGGGAGAAACTGCATTGGCCGGGGCATAGGCACTGGCAATGGCCGTAACATCAAAACTGAACATATTGCTGTTGCGGATCACCGGTTCCATTTCATCTATGTTTTCTTTCACGCTGCCCACGCGGTAACAATCGAAGCGGAGTTTGTCCAGGGTTTCCAGCATTCTCGGATGCACGAAATAACTCTGGAAGCCGATATGATTATAATGCCGCAGGAAATTCGGTTCACCGGTCAGCATTTCCATCAGGAAGTTCTCGTGCCGGAAGGGAGAGTCCAGGTTCAGGTCAATCAATGCATCCACGCTGCTGGCTTCAATCGTCCTTTTGGTTTCGGCGTAGGCATAATACTGGGAAAGGGTAAGATCATGTGACCCGCCCAGGATAATGACCGTTTTCCCGTCCATGATCAGTTCCTGTACCACGGTTTTCAGCGCTGCATAAGAATCGGTGAAGAGTGATCCGGTCTTTACATTGCCGACATCGGCGATCTTAATATCCTGGTGCCAGTAAAACAAACTGTAGAAATGCCGGCGGATGATATCCGGTGCGGGGCTCTGCCCGTAGATGAGGCCACTGCCCCTTTGTTCACCACAACCCACGATCACCAGCTGGGCTTCGTCGAGGTCGGGGAATTCCTCCGAATACACGGCAATGACCTTACCCAACTGGCCGTCCTTATAGCCCTCGTCATTGGATATTTCGTGGAGGTTGACAGGTGCCAGGAAGTCGGAAATGTTGAGGTGGTCAGACATAGCTACAAAGCTAAGTGTTTAATAGAGAATACGGGACATAGGGAATGCCTGCGCGGGCTGCAAAAAGATTGAAAAGTTAAAGAGAGAAGGAGGCTTCCCGAAATTGCATGACCCGGAAAGCTTACTTGCCATTAATATTACAACATACTTTAAATTCTGAACCTCAAATAAACGTACACCCCTTTTAACTTCTTTTCGCTTTGTTCTCTTTGCAGCCCTCCGCTGGCACCTCCCGCTTTCCTGCTCTTAGCTTATCTTTGCCACTATGGAACAATTGCTGAATCAGATCGCTGCGTATAAAAATGAAATGAGTGCATTCACGGCTGCTGACGGAAAACAGCTGGAGGAATTCCGGATCAAATGGCTGGGCACCAAGGGTATTGTTAAGACGATCATGGGGGAAATGAAAAATGTGACCCCGGACAAAAAGAAGGAAGCCGGCCAGTTGCTGAATGAGTTCAAACAATTCGCGGAGCTTCGTTTCGAGGAATTGAAAACGACCGTTTCCGGTGCCGTGGAAACCGGTTTCTCCATTGATATCAGCCTCCCCGGCGATCCGCTGCCCCTGGGTTCGCGTCACCCGGTGACCCAGATGCGGAACCGGATCGTTTCCATCTTCCAGCGCCTGGGATTCGCGGTGGCGGAAGGCCCGGAGATCGAGGATGACTGGCACAATTTCGGCGCCCTGAACCTGCCACCCCATCACCCGGCCCGCGACATGCAGGATACTTTTTATATTCAGCAAAACCCGGATTGGGTATTGCGCACCCATACCAGCAGTGTGCAGATCCGGGAAATGGAAAAGGGCAAACTGCCGATCCGGATGCTGATGCCCGGCCGCGTGTACCGCAATGAAACGGTAAGCGCCCGCAGCCATTGCTTCTTTCACCAGGTGGAAGGCCTGTATATCGATGAGAATGTTTCCTTCGCGGATCTGAAACAAACCTTATATTTTTTCGTAAAAGAAATGTATGGCAAGGATGTAAAAGTCCGGTTCCGTCCCTCTTATTTTCCTTTTACCGAACCCAGTGCCGAAATGGATGTAACCTGTTTTATCTGTGGCGGCAGCGGTTGTAATATCTGCAAAAAAACCGGCTGGGTCGAAATCCTCGGCTGCGGCATGGTGCACCCCAATGTATTATCCAACTGCGGCATCGACCCCAATAAATATACCGGCTTCGCCTTTGGTATGGGGATTGAACGTCCGGCTATGTTAAAGTATGGAGTGAACGACCTGCGTTTGTTCAGCGAGAATGATGTGCGGTTTTTAAAACAATTTACGTCAGCAATATAGGGTTGCGGTGAGGGTATTATTCATCCGCTGCCTGTAATTTCCGCTTCGGGTGGAGAATCAGTGTTTCTGAAACAAAAACCTCGCTCCGAAATCAACACTGCTGTAATCAAAATCCTTTAATCCCTGCTGGAAACCCAGCACCCAGCTCATTTTCTTTCTCTTCTTTTCCAGCCTGGTACGGAAGACGATGGGCTTATCCCCCTGCTTTTCAAGATACCCGATATAACCGGCCAGGTTGGCCTGGATCCGGAAATTGTTTTTATCCCAGTCCAGCCCGGCCCCGAATAAAAAGGAATCATCCTGTTTGAATACATCCGATTCGATCTGCCAGACATGAAAGCCGGCCATGGCTGTCAGCCGGAGTGTTTTTTCCTCATTCAGGGCTTTGCCTGCATTGAACGCAAAGTGATAGCCGGGTCCGTCAGAATAACGTGCCGCCCCGTAATCCGTACCGGAAGGGAAACGGTAGCCAACCTGCAGCAGCAGGTCTACGACCGGTGACCATTTCTTAAAAATCCGGAAATTGGTATTCATATAAATATCACCCGACGCACTGTTCTCTTTGAAATAATCATAATATACATGCCGCTTCTCCTTGATGGCCGTACTCATGCTGAAATGCTCATAGGGAATCCAGGTCACTTCCACATCCACGACATCCTTTACCAGGCCAATATGGCCGGTGAGTACGATATTCTGCGTATTGTCTCCTTTTGAAAAATGAAAAGCACCTGTTATACCAAGATAGCTGCTGCTGTCGATCCTGCCGTTACCGAGTTGCGGCACCGGCAGGGAATTCGGACCCTGGTAACCGGGGAGTGTGATCAGGTACCGCGACCAGTTGCTCACCCCGTCCCAGTTGACCACCTGTTCCCAGCGTTCACGGGTCTGGCTTTTTGCCAGGACTGAAACCAAAGAAAGCAGGGCGATCAGCAATGATCTCATACAAGTGGGTATTAAATAACTTCAAGATAAGGCAAAGGATTCATAGTTCCGGGGCGGGCCATCGTTTCCCGGCTGTATCTTTACCGGATAAACAGCTATATGGAAATCCACAGCATTTGTGTATGCGGTGCCGGAACCATGGGAAGCGGTATTGCACAGGCCACGGCCCAGGCGGGCTTTGCCACCATTTTATATGAACTGAATCCGGCCGTCCTGGAGAAGGCCAGGAGCGCTATAGAAAGAACCCTTCAACAGTTAAAAGATAAAGGAAAAATAACAGGAGAACAGCTGCAAAAGACTGCACAATTGATCCGCTATACCGATGAGATCCGGGATTGCCAGGCGGATATTTTTATTGAAGCGATCGTGGAAAAACCGGATGTGAAAGCTGCCCTCTTTAACCAGCTGGCCGGCCTGAACCGCAGCGATGCCGTCTTTGCCAGCAATACTTCTTCCCTTTCCCTTACAACGATTGCCAAAAATGTTCAGCACCCCGAACGGGTCATTGGTATGCACTTCTTTAATCCCGCCCCGGTTATGAAACTGGTGGAAGTGGTGAATACGCCTTTTACCAATGCGCGGACAACCGCCCTGGTAACAGAACTGGTCCGGCAATTGCATAAAGTACCGGTATCCTGCACAGATTCTCCCGGGTTTATTGTGAACCGGGTAGCCCGGCCCTATTACCTGGAAGCCCTGCGACTGGTGGAAGAGGGGCATACGGATTTTGTCCGGCTCGATCGCTTACTCGAAGCAGCTGGCTTCAAAATGGGTCCTTTCAAACTGATGGACCTGATCGGGAATGATATTAATTATGCAGTCAGCTCTTCCGTATGGGAGCAACTGAACCGGCCGGAACGCCTGAAACCTTCTTTTATCCAGGAAGAAAAACTAAGATCGGGCCGGCTGGGAAAAAAATCGGGCGAGGGATATTATAAATACAATTAATCCCGGAAAATCTGCATGGATTATCTTCGCAACTTCTTTTCATCCTGTTAATCGATCAATTTGTCAACAAAAATTCTGGTCACGGGCGGCACGGGTTTCCTGGGTTCTTATATTATTAAAGAACTGGTGAAAAAGAATTACACCGTGAGGGCGATCCGCCGCGGCAATAAAATCCCTTTCTGGATACCGGAAGATATAACCGGTAAAGTGGAATGGGTGGAAGGCGATATCCTGGACGTGGTGGCCCTGCAGGATGCCATGGAAGGAGTGGACACCGTGATCCATGCTGCCGCAGTAGTATCCTTTATCCGGAAAGAACGGAAACGCCTATACCAGGTCAATGTGGAAGGAACCGCCAACGTGGTGAACATGGCCCTGGAGAAAAATGTACGGCGGCTGGTACATATCAGTTCAGTGGCCGCCCTGGGCCGGACAGCCGGCGGGGGACAGGTGAACGAAGAAAAAAAATGGGAAGACAGTAAGATCAATACCCATTATGCCAAAAGTAAATTCAAGGCCGAGCTGCATGTATGGAGAGGAATCAGTGAAGGACTGGATGCGGTGATCCTTAATCCCGGTACGATCCTCGGTTACGGGGACTGGAACCAGGGCAGCTGTGCCATTTTCAAACAAGTATATAAAGGCTTCCCCTGGTATACACCCGGCATCAACGGTTTTGTGGATGTGGAAGATGTTGCCCGGGCAACCGTATTGCTGATGGAAAGCGGTATCAGCGAAGAACGGTTTATTGTAAACGGGGACAACTGGCCGTTTAAAAAATTACAGGATGCCATGGCGGCCGGTTTTGGGAAAAAAGCACCGTACAAGGAAGCCACCCTCTTCCTGCTGCAATTAGCCTGGAGAATGGAAAAACTGAAATCCCTGTTCACCGGCAAAACGCCCTTGCTAACGAGGGAAAGTGCGAGAGTCGCTATCAGCCAGACCCGGTTTGAAAACGCTAAAATCCTGAAGGCCTTACCGGGATTTTCCTTTACCCCGCTGGAGGAAACGATAAAAAAAGCCTGCGAAAACTACCTTGGCACTATTCCTGCCGTGCAACCCTGACAAAAGGGAACCTATCTTTAGCCGATAATTGATATTCATGCAAAAACTCCGAACCTGTCTCGTATTTTTTTTCTGCTGCAGTATCGTATCCCTGCAGGCACAGTTTGCCATCAGTGGTGTGGTGCTGGACTCCGCCACCCAGGAACCGCTGCCAAAAGCTTCTGTCTTCTGCCAGAACACTACATTGGGGACGCTGACCAATAAAGACGGTGAGTTTTCCCTCAGCCTGAAATCAGGTGGCTATGACCTGATCTTCAGCTATGCCGGGTACCAGACGCAAACGATCCGCGTTAGTGAACAAAACAAACTGGAAGTCCTGATGCTGAAAAAAGAGAACAGCATGGAGGAAGTGGTGCTGAAAAGCAGTTTTGAAGTAGCGGATGGCTGGGAGAAATACGGGGATTTCTTTCTTAAGAATTTTATCGGCAGTACGCCCAATGCAGGAAAATGCACACTCAGCAACCCGGAAGCACTGAAATTCTTTTTCTACAAAAAGACCAACCGGCTGAAAGTAATGGCCACAGAAGCCCTGCTGATCAGTAACCCGGCCCTGGGTTACCAGCTGCGTTACCAGCTGGATTCATTCGTTTATTACTACAATACCAGTATCAATTCTTACCGTGGCTATTGCCTGTTTATGCAAATGGAGGGCAGCGACAGTCTTCAGCAGCAATGGAACCGGGCAAGGGCCGATGCCTACCTGGGCTCCAAATTGCATTTCATGCACAGCTATTACGACAGTACTTTACAGGAAGACGGGTGGATCATTGCCCTGCTTGACACCGTGAATGAAAAGAAGTTCGGCAAAATAGATAACCCCTATGATTCTTTGTATTACGGAGGACCGGACAGCACCGGGGAAATTGAGATCTGGTATCCCCGGAAAATAAGTGTGACCTATACAAAGAAAAGTCCCGAACCGGAATACCTGAAGAAAATGAACCTGCCCAAAAGCGTTCCCTACTCCATCTCCTATATTGATATCCGGGAAACCATTGCCATTGAGGAGAACGGGTATTATTATGACCAGAAGGACTGGATCAACCAGGGATACTGGAGCTGGAAAAACCTGGCTGACCTGCTGCCCTATGATTATGTACCGGATTAAACGGTGTATATTTTATAGATTATTTTTCAGCCCGTCCTTGTTCCCCATTACTTTTTCCCAGATCTGCGGAATGCGTTTGACCCAAACCAGTTCCCTTCTTTTATGGCGGGCATCTTCCACCGGGGTGCCAAAATAGGTTTTTCCACCTTCGATACTGGAGGGCACACCACTTTGCGCCAGCACGATGGCGTCTTTGCCAATGGTGAGTGTTTTACTAACCCCTACTTGTCCCCAAAGGATCACATTATCCTCAATGGTAACGGCCCCTGCGATCGCCACCTGGGCGGCAAACAGGCAGTTCTTCCCCACAACCGTGTCGTGTCCGATATGCACCATATTGTCCAGTTTGGTACCGGCCCCGATCACGGTATCGTGTGTCACACCGCGGTCAATCGTACAACCGGCCCCGATCTCCACTCCTTCTTCTATCAGTACCCGGCCGCAACTAACCATCCTTTTATAATGAATAGCCCGGTTGGTTTTCTTATTGTAATAAAAAGCATCGCTGCCGATCACGGAGCCGGCCTGTACGATCACATTATCACCCAGTATACAATGATCCAGGATGGTTACATTCGGATAGATGATACAATTCTTCCCGATCTGCACCTGGTTACCGATAAAGGCACCCGGCATCAGCACGCAGCCTTCGCCGATCACCGCCGAATCACTGATCGCTTTCGGGGAGGGCGAGAAGGGGCGGTAAAAATTTACAATCTTCAGGTAAGCCTCGAACGGATCATTCACCACCAGCAGGGCTTTCCCCCCCGGTACATCCGTATGGGTATTGATAATGATAAAACTGGCCGCCGACTGAATACAGGCTTCATAGTACTTGGGATGATCCACGAAGACCAGGTCCCCTTTCTCCACTTTATGGATCTCATTGATCCCGGTGGCCAGGCCTTCCCTGTTGCCCGTGATCTCCGCACCAATCAGTGCCGCAATAGTTGTTACCGGAACCGGATGTTCAAACCGCATAGTATTCGTTTTGCCAAAGGTAATAAGGGATTGAGTGGTGCCGGATAGGTTTTTTACAATTGCGGCTCAGCAGGTATGCTGCCCGGCTGGTTCTTTTTTTGTTGAACAACCGCTGATAAAAGAATGGCGCTTACCTGTACGTACTTTTTCTATAACGATATTTTTTGCAATGGATGAAACCCTTTATTCATCCATCTTTCAGCAGCGGCTGTTGCAACTGCAGCAGTTTTGCATTTCGTTCTATTCCGATAATAAGCTAATACAATTCACTTAGCAATCCGTTACAAGACGCCTGTTTATCCACAAGAGATTTTAAAATGTTAATAAAATAGTTGCCAAATATTTTTTTGTTCAGTAAAATTATTTTTAATATTGCAGAGGGAAGTTACATTCCCTGTACTTACTAACCCATCCATATATTATCCCTCCGCTTACTACGGAGGGATTTTTTTACACCCTGTTCAGGAATACTGTTAAACGCTGTTCCGTTTTATCCCGGTTCTCTCCTGCTAAAAAGTCCCGGAACGGAGATCGGACAGTAACTGTTTAGTCAATAATTAAAAATACCTTTACAAGAAACACAACTCCCGTTCCATGCTAAAATCAATGACCGGTTTCGGAAGAGCCGAAAAGAATGCAGGTGATAAAACATTCCTGGTGGATATCAAATCGCTCAATGGCAAACAATTTGAACTGCAGCTGAAGCTTCCTGCCTTTTTGAAACCCTTTGAGTTCGACATCCGCCGCATCCTGTCTGAAAAACTAAGCCGCGGGAGTGTGGATTGTATGATCAGCCTGAAAGATACCGGCAGCGCCAAACCGGTTAGCATCAATACCGATCTCGCCAAGGCATATTATAAACCACTGGCTGAATTATCGGCTGCCCTGAACCTGGATGCGTCGCATATCCTGAGCACCCTGGTCAAAATGCCCGAAGTGATCACCCCCAGCAGCGATACCCTGACCGACAGCGACTGGCAGGAATTCCAGCAGATTCTTGAAACGGCGATCGGCAACCTGAATATGCACCGGCTGGATGAAGGAAGGTCCCTGGAAGAAGACCTGCTGGTCCGGATCAACAATATTATCAAACTGCAGGAAGAGGTCATCCGCCTGGAGCCGCTTCGCCAGCAAAAAATAAGGGAAGGCATTACCCGCCTGCTCGAGGAAAACGTAGGCAAAGAGAACTATGACGGGAACCGGCTGGAACAGGAACTGATCTACTATATTGAGAAGATCGATATCAGCGAAGAGCAGGTCCGGTTAAAAAACCATTGTGATTATTTTAAAACCCTGCTGGCGGAGAACGAGGAATCCAAGGGAAAGAAACTGTCTTTTATCCTGCAGGAGATCGGGCGGGAAATCAACACAACCGGTTCGAAAGCCTATGATTCCACCATCCAGAAATGCGTGGTCCTGATGAAGGATGAACTGGAAAAGGCAAAAGAACAGGTGCTGAATGTCCTGTAACAAAAAGGTTCTGATTACTTTTGCTAAAACCATTCACTTGAAGCGTATACAGAATACCGGCTGGATCCTGCTTTTCGTGGCGCTGCTGTCCTGCCACTCTATCGACCTGTATGAAAAAACAGCGGTGATCCCGGGCCATAGCTGGAAAAGCAGTTTTAAACCCGCTTTTACGTTTACCATCAGGGACACGTCCAGCCCCTACCGTCTCTATTTCATCATCCGGCACAATGACCGGTACTCTTTCAACAATATCTATATCAACCTGCAGGCCAAAGCACCGGGAGCAGATTCCGCACAGACGGTCCAGTATGATATACGGCTGGCCACTAACGAAAAAGGCTGGCTGGGCAGCGGCATGGATGACATTTATGAACACCGCATTTTACTGACTCCCGCGGGCCAGGAATTCTTTTTTAAAAAACCGGGTGAGTACACTTTTACCATTGAACAGATCATGCGGGAGGACCCGCTGAATCATGTACTCAATACTGGTTTACGGATCGAAAAGAAATAACAACCCGACACCCATGCCGGAAGTAAACCGAAAAAGACAAAGACGCACCACCTTTATTTACTGTACCCTGCTGACGTATGTGGTTGCCGCACTGGTATGGTGGTTTGTTTCCCTGGAAAAACAAAATAAAGAGATTGCGCAGCAGCAATATGCCAGTCTCTCTGCCCAGGCCGAAGCGCTGCCCACCCTGGTACTGGCGGATAAGATGGAGGCCATTCAAAAAGCGGAAAGACGGAACACGGGGAAATATATCGCCGAGGGTATCACCTTCCTCATCCTGATCCTGATCGGCGCTATTTTCGTATACCGGTCTATCCGGAAACAGTTCAAACTGCAGCTGCAGCAGCAGAATTTCATGATGGCCGTGACCCATGAACTGAAAACACCCATTGCCGTGGCCCGGCTTAATCTCGAAACGCTCCTGAAATACTCCCTAGACCCGGAAAAACAAAAAAAACTGATCCGGAATACCCTGGATGAAACCACCCGGCTGAATTTACTGACCAATAATATCCTGGTTTCCGCCCAGCTGGAGGCCGACCGGTATAATTCCACCAAGGAAGAGCTTGACCTGTCCACCCTGCTGAAAGATTGTGTACAGGATTTCCGGAAACGGTTTCCCGACCGTGTTTTTGAAGAAGAGGTGGAAGAAGAGGCGGATTTAAAAGGAGATTCCCTGCTCCTGCAGATGCTGATCAATAACCTGCTGGAAAATGCCATCAAGTATTCACCCAGGGAGGGAAAGATAAAAGCCTCCCTCCGCAAGACGGCGGCCTATATCCGGCTGCAGGTGGCCGATGAGGGCCCGGGTATTCCCGAAGAGGAAAAATCCCGGATCTTTTCCAAATTTTACCGGATCGGAAATGAATCCACCCGGAAAGCGCAGGGTACCGGACTGGGACTGTACCTTTGCAGTAAGATAGCCCTTGACCACAATGGTGAGATTTCAGTTTCGGACAATGAACCCACGGGCAGTAACTTTGCCGTTATTTTTAAAATATGAACGGAGATAACAAAACATCCATCCTGCTGGTGGAAGATGAGGAAAATCTTCACGAAGCCCTTAAACTCAACCTGGAACTGGAGGGTTACGAGGTTACCTCTGCCTTTGACGGGGCCGCCGCGCTGAAAGCTGTCAGTAATGAATATTTTGACCTGATCATCCTGGATGTGATGCTTCCTGAAATGGATGGCATTACCGTAACAGAAACCATCCGGCTCAGCAATAACGAAGTACCGGTGCTGATCCTCAGCGCCAAAAACAGCAGTGCCGACCGGGTGCTGGGCCTGAAAAAAGGAGCGGATGATTATCTTACCAAACCTTTTAACCTGGAAGAACTCCTGCTCCGTGTTTACAAACTCATCAACAAGAATAAGAAATTACAGGACAAATCCACCCTCGGGGATAGTTATGAGTTTGGCAAAAACAGTATTGATTTCAGGGCACAGGAAGCCATTGGTTTCAGCGGGGAGAAAATACAGCTGAGCAAAAAAGAAACCATGCTGCTTAAACTGCTGATCGAAAATAAAAATGAAGTGGTGCCCCGTGAAAAAATTCTGCAATCGGTCTGGGGTTATAATGTGTACCCCACCACCCGGACCATTGATAACTTCATCCTGAATTTCCGCAAGTATTTTGAAGAAGACAGCCGCAATCCCCGGTATTTTCATTCGGTCCGGGGAGTAGGCTATAAATACTCAGAATAAATTTTCATCCATTTTTCCGAAAAGGAGTTTTGCCTGCTCCAGCAGTTGGTTCTTATCTGCCGAAAGGCTGGCTTTTGTGAACATGCCCGCCTCACAGGCAGAAAACAAAGCAGCCAGTTCCTCCAGGGACTGATCATCCACAGCTTTTCCCTTTAGCAATGTAAACAGGTGGTCCTTATTTTTTTTACTGCCCGAAAGCGTGAATGCAGATTCAAAATACGACCAGGCTGCACGGTACAGTTCCTGGTAAAAATCACCATCCTCTCCCGGAAGCAGGATGCCTGCTACCCGGAACAGTTCATCCACCGAAGGTCTTTCCGGGACGGGGATCACCGGTACCGGGGCAGCCGGCTTTTTCTTCAGGATCCAGTAGGCAAGAATCAGGATGACCAGCAGGAATACAATCCCGATGGCCAGCCGGCTTTTCTTTTCGCTCAGCGCAGTAATAGATACCTGCTGTTCTTCTGCAGGGTTTTGCTTTTTCTCCTCATCGCCAACGGTAACCATAAGTGAAGAAGTGGTTGTTGTCCTGTACCGGTTACTGTCCGGATCAAAAAAAGAAAACCGGATGGCTGGCAACTGGTAGATCCCGGGAGACGTGCAAACAAACCCATACCGGAACTGCCGCTCTCCCTGCAGCGGCATTTTTAATTTATCGAGTGAATCCCTCGGCACAGCGGCAAAACCTTCCATACCGGATGGCCATTCAACCAGGGGCGCTCCCAGCTGCATAAAATTCCCCTTCCCGGCAATGGTTACAAGGAGAAATCCTTCTTCATTCTTTGCCAGCTGATTTTTTTCCAGCCGGGTATTGAGCGAAAATGTTCCAACCGCCCCGCTAAAATCAGCCGGTTTATTTTTTTCGGGAAGGGCCCTGACCTCAATGGTCAACGGTTCAGTCCGCATATCCTTTTCCACGGTTTCCGTACCGGAGGCGGGTGTATCATCCTCCGTTTTGTTAAAAAGGCCCTCCGCGATTTTTTGTCCGGTCCTCCGGTTCATCACCGTTCGCGAAAACTCCACTTTGTTCCTGATTTCCATCGGGTCAATGGTAAAACGGCCGGGCTGCAGGGGATATAACTGTACTTTCCGGATCGTATGCACATCAAAATCCTTTCCATTTATTCTTTCCCTGTCAAGCTGGTTGTCCGCCAGTCCGATCATGTCGTATACGGTAAACCCGTAAAACCCGGGATTCTTAATGATATCCGATCTTGACTCCAGCCGGGAATATAATTTATACGTCGCCAGCACCGGCTCTCCCACATAGCAGGCCGGTTTGTCCACGGTTAGTTTCAGGTACAGGTTCTGCCGGATTTTTTCCTGCACATTTTCACCAGGCCGTAAATAATACTCGGAAGACCGGGCAAATTCCGGGTTGACCGGGGCCGCTTCATTATCGTCTGAAATAACCCGGATAGCAGCTCCCGCACTCCGGAGCACCCTGCCATTGACCGAAACGGAAGCACCTGGAATGATATAATGTCCCGGTTGCGGGGCCGCCAGTGTGAAGATATAATTCCGGGAAGGACTGCCCGGCGCATTCCCTTTGCCCGGGTAAATTGCGGGCCCTTCCACCAGGCGGAATGGGTAAAAATCAGGAGGGGTGAAATCCTTTGCCGCTCCTCCCTGTAATACATATTGCACCCGGAATGATTCACCAGAGGGCACGGGTTCAGCGGGAACAAGGGTCCTGAACGTTGTTTGCGCGCAGGTTATCGCAGCAAACAGCAGCAGGGAAAATATCGCAGCGGTTTTTTTCATTGAAGCGTTTAAAAATAGAACCTGCGATCTGAATAAAAGCTTAAAAAAGGTTAAACGGCCGGATCAGAGGTCACCCAGCTGGGGACGCAGGATGATATCCTCCACGCAGGCCTGTACGGATAGCTGTGATGCGGCCCAGACCATTCCGGCAATATCCTCCGTTTCCATGATCCGTTTGCCGGAATTATCAAAATCACCCCAGGAATGGGTCAGCACCGCGCCCGGGTGAACAGCGGTGACTTTGATCCCATGCGGCTTCATTTCTTCCCGCAGGTTTTGGCTGAACCCGTAAAGCGCGAACTTGCTGATGCTGTACGCGCCTCCGTTCGGATATGCATGCAGGGAAGCAATGGAACAGATATTGAAGATATGGCCGCTGCGCCGCTGCATCATCGGAGGCAGCAGGGTCCGGGTCAGGTGATAAGCGCTGAATAAATTAACGGCCAGCTGGCTTTCAAGCAGTCCCTCCGGTTCATTGTGAACGCTGCCCGGTTGAAACAAGCCGGCATTATTCACCAGTATATCCGGTACGGCCTGCGACAGGCACCAGCCACCAAAAGCCTGTGTATCCTCTTTTGAACTGAGATCGGCCGGCCGGGCTTTTAATGTTACAGCAGGAAACTTTGCCTGCAGTTCTTCCATAGTCCTGTACAAGGCCGCTGCATCCCGGGAACAAAGGAACAGGTTGCAGCCATTCGCCGCAAAGATCTCCGCGATGGCTTTTCCAATTCCCCTAGATGCCCCGGTGATTACTACGTTCCGCTCTTTTGAAACCGGGTTATTTGTTGTCATACCAATCTGTTTTGTTGTGTAAATTGCAAACTTATCTATGAATAAAGAAATTAATTCCCCTTCCGGATCCCGGTATAAACATCTTTTCTTCGACCTGGACCATACGCTTTGGGATTTTGAAGCAAACAGCCGGCAAACCCTGCAGGAGCTCTATGACACCCTGGAACTGGGAAAACGGGGAGTGAATGATTTCGGGCTTTTTCATAAAAATTATCTCGTGCACAATGATAAGCTCTGGGAACGGTACCGGAACGGGTATATCAAAGTGGATGAACTGCGCTGGAAACGGATGTGGCTGACCCTGCTGGATTTTAAAATTGCGGATGAACCGCTGGCCCGGCAGATGGGTATCATCTTCCTGGACCTGCTGCCCACCCGGAAATTATTATTTCCCTATACAACCGAGGTGCTCGATTACCTGGCTCAAAAGAATTACCAGTTACACCTCATCACGAACGGATTTGAAAAAACGCAGCACAGCAAACTTCAATACTCGGGACTGGATAAATATTTCCGCCATGTCATTACCTCAGAAGGCAGCAACAGCCTGAAACCGCATAAGGAGATCTTTGAATATGCCTTTCAGAAGACCGGGGCCCTCCCGGCTGAAAGCATTATGATCGGCGATACCATTGAAGTGGATATCCTCGGGGCGGTGAATGCCGGGATCGACCAGGTACATGTCAATCACCTGACCCGGGAGAAAGTGCCGGTTACGGAAAACAAGTACCCGACCTATACTGTTTTTTCGCTGAAAGAACTGGCAGCTATTTTCTGATCCGCTTACCAGGTGGCTACGACGGTCACACCGCCCTTTGGTTTATCGCCCAGTTTTACCTGGATCTTTGCATCCAGTGGTAATAAAAGATCCACCCGGGAGCCGAGTTTGATAAAGCCCATCTCATCGGTTTGTTTTACGGTCTGACCGGCCTGCAGGTAGTTGACAATACGTTTGGCCAGTGCGCCGGCAATTTGTTTTACCAGGATTTCTTTCCCGTCTTTCCGGTACACGACCGAATGCCGTTCATTTTCCGTGGAAGACTTGGGATGCCAGGCCACAAGGTACTTGCCTTTGTGATACTGGCTGTACATCACTTCCCCGCTTACCGGGTTGCGGTTCACATGCACATTCAGCGGACTCATAAAAATGGAGACCTGGATACGGCGGTCTGAAAAATATTCATCCGCCTGTACTTCTTCGATCACCACCACTTTGCCGTCGGCCGGGGCAATGATGGCATTGTCCAGGATGGTTAGCTGGCGCCTGGGAATACGAAAAAAAGAAATGAGAAAAATCAGCAATCCAAAAGTCAGGATAAAGATCAGCAGGGTCACTACCGGCGCCGTCGCACTGATAAAATAGAAAGAAAGCAGGTTGATCAGCGCGAAAATACTGGTGGCGACAGCGATAGTTGGATAGCCTTCTTTGTGGATTGTCATTCAAACATTGATTGTAGGGCAAAGATAGGGAGAGCGGGGGGAAAACTGAGGAACTTCCGCTGTGCAGCGTTTTATCTTACCACATAATACACAGAGGTCACAGAGCTGTTCACAGCGGGTTTTTCGGAAGAAAAGCTCCTACTACCCACTATCCCAAAGAATTCTCAATACGAATTTTCAAGTTTCAATACTCAATACTCAATTTTCATTTATGTAAAGCCCTGAAAGGGCGGCACAATTATAGAAAAACGAATTTGTAAAAGGACAGAGCCCCGAAGGGGTGATACTGCCGGCAGTCCAAAGTTGGCAGTCCATAGTCCGCGGCTCGCAGCTCAAAGCTCGCGGCTCACAACTCGCAACCCGTAATTCTCAATACGAATTTTCAATTTTCAATGCTCAATGCTCAATTTTCATTTACACTCCAGGAGAATCCTAATTCATGAACAACTGAATACAGATCCACACAAAGGGAGTAGCCAGCAGCAGGGAATCGAAACGATCCAGGAAGCCCCCGTGTCCCGGCATAAGCGAACCGCTGTCCTTTACACCTGCCATACGCTTGAGTTTGGATTCGAGCAGGTCGCCAAATGTGCCGGTGACGGCAGCCACTAAGGCAACCGATCCTGCGAAAACAAAATAAGTCTGATCAATACTTCCCGTAATAACGAGCGGGGCCAGCAGTCCGGTTACCACAACGGCCAATAAAATCCCGCCGATGGTTCCTTCCCAGGTTTTTTTAGGTGAAATTTTTGACAAGGGTGTTTTGCCGATCAGTGAACCGACAATATAGGCCATCGTATCATTGATCCAGATACTGGCAATGACCAGGACCGGCAGGGTTCCGGCAGCCAACACAAAAAAAGTATGGTTGAGGTATATGATAGCAGGTCCGTAGAGGCTGATCATCATGCCCCAGCTCAATGAAATATAGAATATCCCCAGCAGGGCCATTCCAAATGCGTTCAGGTGCAGCGGGCCCTGGCGGAATATGCCGGTGATCGTCAGGATAAATCCCGCCACGGAGACCGGAAGAGAGAAATTTTCGCTTATTAAATAGTTACTCAACTGATAGGCATCCCCGCAGAACCAGAGCATCAGCCCATACCCCAGCAGCATAAAGCCCAGTTTGGTATAGATATGAAAAACCGCCTGGTAATTTTTTTCCGTGAGTTTAAAATACTCCCACCAGCAACCAAAATGAATAAGGGAAAATAAAAGGAAAAAACTCCAGTGATTCCAGAGCAGGCCGGTCAGCATTACGGCCACAAAGACCATCGCTGTCAGTGCCCTTGTCTGAAATGTCTGCCAGTTGAATGCCATGCTTTAAAATTAAATCAGAAAGGATGATCTTTTGCCGGTACTGCATCGTCTGCATAAACTTCGCTGTAGCGGGTCCGGGAATGTTTGATCATCCAGTTTACAACCAGTCCCACCAGGAAAAAACTAAGTGCCGCTGTCAGCGCAATCGAAGACAATTTCACGGTGTTTCCTTCGTTCAGCATCGAGGGATTGAAATAAGCGAGGGTGATCAGTAATCCGTCATATACAAAATGCGCCAGGATGGCCGTCCATAAACTTCCGCTGTACCAGTAAATAATTCCCAGCAGGATTCCCAGTACAAAGCGGGGAAAAAAGCCGTAAAACTGCAAATGCATAGCGGAGAACAGGAAAGCGGTGACCAGGATACCCGGCCATGGATTTTTAAACAGTTTAATAAACAAACGCTGCGCCACCCCCCGGAACAGCAGTTCTTCTCCAACGGCCGCCAGCCCGGCGATGCAGACAAGGTTCAAAAGCAGATCTTTCACCGTTCTTTTTGACAGCAACGCCATCACCGTCTTACTGGCTCCGTTCTCTTTCTCTTTCATCCAGTGTTCGATACCGGAAGGAAAGCGGATACCGCGGTTCAGTTCGCCCAGCCATTGTACAAAGGGAATGGCGAGGATCATCACCATAATGCCAATGATCCAGTAAGAATTGATGACAGGACGATGGAGGCCCAGGTATTTTTTACTGTCTGTACTGAACAGCCAGGCGCAAACAAGCGAGGGGAAAAGAAACAACCCGAGAAACTGGAAAACCTGCAGGCCCCTGATATAGGTAATGATGCCGGGTTGGTTAAAATCCAGTTTCGCAAAGTCCATCAGCTCTTTCGGATTGATCCCTGTGATGGCTGTTAATAGTATCGTCCCGGCTAATGAGCCAATGATAAATGCCCCGACCAGCGCGATGCAAACCATTAAAATCAATTGATTCCCAGCCGGCTTCGTCTTTAATACTCCCTTCATGCTACTACTCTGGCGTTTAGATTGTAAATTTGCACAGATCGGCAAAAATAGGCAATTACTCACGGAATGGTCAAAATCGGTAACATACAACTTCCTGAATTCCCGCTGCTTCTGGCTCCCATGGAGGATGTCAGTGACCCGCCATTCCGGGCTGTATGCAAGGACAACGGGGCCGACCTGATGTACACGGAATTTATTTCTTCTGAAGGCCTGATCCGGGATGCCATTAAAAGCCGCAAAAAACTGGACATCTTCGATTATGAACGCCCGGTGGGTATCCAGATTTTCGGGGGTGATGAAGAAAGCCTGTCGATGGCCGCTAAAATTGTGGAAGTGACCAATCCGGATCTCCTGGATATTAATTTCGGCTGCCCGGTCAAAAAAGTAGCGCTGAAAGGGGCCGGGGCCGGCGTACTGAAGGATGTTGACCTCATGGTACGCCTGACTGCCTCCGTGGTAAAATCCACTTCGCTCCCGGTAACGGTTAAAACCCGGCTGGGATGGGATGAACATACAAAGAACATTGAGGAAGTGGCCGAGCGCCTGCAGGATGTGGGGATCAAAGCGCTTGCCATTCATGGCAGGACCCGGACACAGATGTATAAAGGAGAAGCCGACTGGTCCCTGATCGGCAAAGTGAAGAACAACCCGCGCATCCGGATCCCCATTTTTGGCAACGGGGATATTGATTCTCCCGAAAAAGCGCTGGAATACAAGAACCGCTATGATGTGGATGGGATCATGATCGGGAGGGCGGCCATTGGCTACCCCTGGATCTTCAACGAGATCAAACATTTTATAAAAACAGGAGAACAGCTGCCGGCCCCCGGTATCGAAGACCGGGTGGCCGTATGCCGCAAGCACCTGTACAAATCCGTGGAATGGAAAAACCCGGTGGTGGGGGTCAATGAAATGAGAAGGCATTATGCCAATTACCTGAAAGGCCTGCCAAATATCAAGGAATACCGCGGGAAACTGGTGACCCTGAAAACGGTGGAAGAAATTGATGAGGTGCTGAACGAGATCCTGCGGGTGTATGCCGGTTACCAGTTTGAAAAATCCCCGATCCAGCTGATCGATTATCACCAGAACTGCCCGGTGAATTAAATTCAGGCGTAAGAAAAGGTTTGCTTCACCACATAGTCCACAATAAGCCGCACAGGACTTCACATCGATTTATTGTTCCATCGCAAATATTCATTGCTGAGAAAAGCTATGCGAATCTCTTTACGAGCGCTGCTTGCTATACGGTGAAGTAAAACTTTCCAGGCCCTTCAAATAGTCCCTCCCCCTTTTCTCCGCGAAAAAATCAGCCACCAGGGCCAGCAAAGCCATCAGGGCCAGTGCGAGACCAAAACCCCGCCAGAAATCACGAAGGAAATCCCGTATAAAATAAATGTATAAAGCAGCTCCTGACAGGAAAAGGAAAATCTCCGCATAACGATAGATCACAAAATTCCGCATCACTGTTTTCATCCGGGGTATTTCTTTTTCTTTCAGTTCAGCGGGATTCATATCATACGCATACACATTCCGGATCCGGTCACTGTCGCTTCTTTTGTATACCGTATACCCCACTACCCCCAGCAGGAGTCCCAGTAACAACAACGGAACCGCTGCCCCGGTATAGAACCGCTCTTTAAGCCATAACAGGAAAACCAAAGCGGCTACGATTCCCCCGATCCCGATAAGCAGGAAGACCAGGCTTTCGGCTTTTTCCGCATTGAAATAATGCTCGATTTCTGTTTTGCTGAACATGATTAACGATTTATTTTTTATTCCCCTGCAGGGCCAGTTGCACGGCTTCGCCGGTTGGCGACAGGGAGGGATCAAAATAGTTGGTTAGGATCCCCTTTTCATTTACCAGGTATTTTGAAAAGTTCCAGCCGGGCAGTTTGCTGTTCCACCCGTTTTTGGCGGGGTCGGTCAGCCATTGAAAAACCGGGTGCTGATCTGCCGATTTTACCACCACGGATTTTTGAACCAGGGGGAAACTGACCCCGTAATTTTTTTTACAAAAATCCGCGATCTCCGCATCGGAACCTTTTTCCTGCTCCTTAAAATCATTCGCGGGGAAGCCAATCACAACCAGCTCAGTTCTCCGTTCTTCGTAAAGCTGCTGCAGGCTCTCGTATTGCCGGGTGTAACCGCAATCACTCGCAGTGTTCACCAGCAGGACTTTCTTTCCTTTCAGTGTTTCAAAGTCCAGTGTGTCGCCGTTGTTCAGCACTGCTTTCAATGAATAAAAGGAAACCGGCGGTGCTTTTTCTTTATTGACCCTTTGTTCAGCATTCTTTCCTGTCAGCCTCGTGAACCACATCCAGGCAGGGTAAACAGCCCTTAATACTTTTTGGCGGTAGGTCATATGTACAGCATTACGGTTTATTATTTCCACATACACTGCAAAAGAAATGATAACCAGGAGTAAAACAAACAGGGAGCGCTTTAGTTTTTTCATCTCCTTTACTTTATAAAGAATTTCAGCAGTTTCAGTTTCCCTTTCAGCGGCGGGTATTTAAGCGCCGGGTCAAACCAGGCGGGGGTTTTCATGATGGCTTTGTAATGGGTGAATACATCAAACGTATGCCGCCCGTGATAGGCTCCGGTCCCGCTCTGTCCCACCCCGCCAAAAGGAAGGTGGTGGTTGGTAAACTGCATGGCCGTGTTATTGACGCAACCCGTTCCGAACTGGAGCTGCCCGATCCAGTCTTCCTCTTTCTTTTTACTGCCTGTAAAAACATAAAAGGAAAGCGGGTTGGGGTTGCGGCGGACCAGGGTCAGCGCTTCTTCCATTTCCGTAAAGGTAAAGAGCGGCAATACCGGTCCAAAGATCTCTTCCTTCATCACCGGCGCCTCCGGGTCCACGTCCTCCAGAATGGTGGGGGCCATAAAGAGCGCAGACCGGTCATACTGACCGCCGGCCACAATTTTACCCTGCGACAAATAACCAACCAGCCGGTCAAAATTCCTTTCATTGATGATCTTATTGTATCCATAGGTTTCTGCCGTTTTTTCCCCGTAGAATTTTAGGATGTATTTCTTCATCAGCTGCAACAGTCTTTCCTTCACCGAAGCATGGACCAGCAGGTAATCCGGCGACACACACATCTGGCCCGCGTTTGAATATTTGCCCAATACGATTCTCCTGGCCGCTACGGCGAGGTTGGCATCCGCTTCCACCACGCAGGGATCCTTGCCTCCCAACTCCAGTGTTACCGGCACCAGGTCAGCGGCGGCGAGCTGGCAGATCGCTTTACCGACGGGAATACTGCCGGTATAAAATACATGATCAAAACGAAAGGACTTCATCAGGTCCGGCACCACGGTGGCGCCATCTCCCTGTATAACCAGCGCCAGCTCTTCGGGGAACGCTTCCCGGACTATTTTCGCCACGATCGCAGCCGTTGCGGGTGCATATTCACTGGGTTTGATCACCACGGTATTGCCCGCCGCAATGGCGCCAACAACAGGGATCAGCAACAGTTGCAGGGGAAAATTCCAGGGACCAATGATCAATACCATACCCAGCGGGGAGGGTTGCAGGTAACTGGAGGAAGGAAAGTTCAGTAAATTGGTACCTGTTCTTTCCGGTCTCATCCACTGTTTCAGGTGCCTGAGTGTATAATTCAGTTCCTGCACCAGTAGACCGTTCTCGGTAAACCAGCACTCCTCGGGAACTTTTTTCAAATCAGTATAAAGCGCCGCATAGATCTCCTGCTCATACTTTACCAGCACCTGTTTAAAAGTCAGCAACTGCTGTTTCCGGAATGTATAATCCCGGGTAGTGCCGCTGTCAAAATACCGGCGCATCCGCTGTAAACGGGAAATATCTGCCATTCGCTTTAATTTTATACCAAGATATACTAAATAGGGATACCTTACTGTTTCGCCATGACCGATGAATATTTTATGATGCAGGCCCTGAAAGAGGCCCGGATCGCATTTGATGAAGACGAGATCCCCATTGGCGCCGTAGTGGTGCTGAACAAGAAAATCATTGCCCGGGGACATAATATGACAGAGCGGCTGAACGATCCCACCGCCCATGCAGAAATGATCGCCCTGACCGCGGCCTTTAACGCGATGGGCAGCAAATACCTGCCGGAAGCCACGCTTTATGTAACCGTGGAGCCCTGTAATATGTGTGCCGGTGCTGTCTACTGGAGCAAGATCGGCCGGCTGGTGTATGGCGCCGATGATGAAAAAAACGGGTATAAAAAAACGGCCGGGACCAACTGGCCCTTTCATCCCAAAACCGGGCTGATCCGGGGTGTGATGAGAGAAGAATGTGCCGCCCTGATGACGCAATTCTTTAAAAACAAACGATAACAATGGCAAAAACCGCTATGCACCCAAAGGCGATCACCACGCATCCCCGCACCGGGAACCGGCTCCGGATCGAAGAAGCCATTTATATACCCTTCAAAGCAGCGATCCTGCAAAGCCTGAAAGGCAGCGAGGGAAAAACATTCACCGAACTCACTGCAGACGTCACAAAAAGCATCCGGAAAAAACTCCCCTCTTTTAAAAAGTCCATCCCCTGGTACACGATCTCCGTCCGGCTCGACCTGGAAACCCGGGGGCTGGTAGAGACCTTTACAGAAAAAGGAAAGAAATTAAACCGGCTGAAGAAAGCCTGAGTTGCGAAATCAGAAACAATTACAACCCGGACCGGCAATTTAAACTTCCAGGGCTTAATTTTGTTCACTTATCAGTACACACTGTATTATACTTTCAACCTTCAAAAATCAAGATTATGGCATTTACCTTAGCACCCCTTCCTTATGCACATGATGCACTGGAACCGCATATTGACACACTGACCATGCAGATCCACCATGGCAAACATCACCAGGCCTATGTAGATAACCTGAACAAGGCCGTGGCGGGTACGCCCAACGAAAGCAAATCCCTGGCAGAGCTTGTGGCAATAGCCGGCTCTATTTCCCCGGCTGTCCGGAATAACGGTGGCGGTCACTGGAACCATAGTTTTTTCTGGGAAAGCCTGGCGGCACCGGCCGGCAGCACCCCGGCTGGTAAACTGGCTGATGCGATCAATGCCGCATTCGGCTCATTTGATGCATTCAAAGAAAAATTCGCAACGGCCGGTATGACCCGTTTCGGCAGTGGCTGGGCCTGGCTGATCGTAAAGGATGGTAAACTGGAAATCAGCTCCACTCCCAACCAGGATAACCCGCTGATGGATGTGGCAGAAGTAAAGGGAACACCCCTGCTCGGCGTGGATGTATGGGAACATGCTTATTACCTGAAATACCAGAACCGCAGAGCGGATTACCTGGCCGCATTCTGGAATGTGGTCAACTGGAATAAAGTGGCAGAACGGTTTACGGCGGCTTAATCAATACATTGCTCCCGGTCTAAAAAGCACCTGTATTCCAGGTGTTTTTTTATTTGCGGATGCTTAGCGAAGGCTATTCAGTTTATTTACGGCACCGATCCGGTTATTGACATGCAGCTTTATATAAATATTTTTCAGGTGCGCTGTAACGGTATGGGTACTCAGGTTGACCCTCGCTGCCACTTCTTTTATCACCAATCCGGTGGCGATCAGGTGCAGGATTTCATTTTCCCGGTCCGACAGTTCGGATAATTTAGGCAGGGGTTGTTTATCCCGGAATACCGAGATAACTTTTTTGGCAATATACCGGCTCATCGGGGCACCTCCGCCATACAATTCCTGCAGAGAACTGATAATTTCATGTGCGAGCGAGTCTTTCAGGAGATAACCGCTGGCCCCGTTGCGGAGTGCATTGAATACATATTCATTGTCGTCATAAAAAGAACAGACCATGCACTGGATTTCCGGGCGTATTTTTTTGATCCGGTAAATCAGGTCAACCCCGCTCATACCCGGCAGTTTGATATCCACCACGGCCATGGCCGGCGGGTTTTCCAGGATATGGGGCAACGCTGTTTCCGCGGAATCATAGCTATGAAGGATCCTGAAATCATCAGACGCATTAATAAAATCCTCCAGCCCCTCCCGGTAATTTTTATCATCTTCTATAATCGAAACCGTAATCACAGTACATTAATTATCCGACAATATACTGAATTATTAAAGTTCATTATATAATAAACCGTTAAGGATTAGAAATCAGGGTACCGGATCGTACCCGCTGCCTCCCCAGGGATGGCAACGGCTGATCCTTTTAAGCGAAAGCCAGAAGCCTTTGAACAATCCATGTTTCTTTAACGCTTCAGCCGCATAATGGGAGCAGGTAGGGGTAAACCTGCATTTGGGCCCCAGCCAGGGAGAGATGATCCACTGGTAAAGTTTAATAAGGACAATAAAGGGCAGGCTCAGCAGTTTCCCTGTCACCCGGAGTATCTCTTTACCCATTTAGCCGTTTATTAAGTTTTTGTAAAATAATACCCGTGACGCTATACAGGGTAGTAAGATCCGGTAATTCCCGGTCCGTATAAACAAAGAAAATATGAAGCCCTGCTTCTTTTACACGGGGCTGCAGCGCCAGTTCATTTTTCTGCAGGCGCCAGGTTTCTCTCAGTAACCGCTTCACCCGGTTACGATCAACCGCTTTTTTAAACAGTTTCGAGCTGACTGCCACCCCAAACTTCAATCCGCCTGCATTGGTTTCCCGGTATAAAACACGGATCGGCGACTGGCTAAAGCGCTGTCCTTCCCTGAACAGCTGATCAATGGCTTTCCGGCTTTTCAGCCGCTCCCGCTTTCCAAGTGTAAACTGTTTTGCCACAAATAAAAAAGGGCTGTATCTAAAACCGATACAACCCTGTAAAAATATTAAAACCCCCGTTGAATCAACGGGTAAACCTTTTTTACTTCAGCTTGCGCTCATCAGAAACAGTCAGCTTCTTACGGCCTTTGGCACGACGGCTGGCTAATACTTTACGGCCATTTGCAGTTTCCATACGTTTACGGAAACCATGCACGGACTTACGGCGCTTACGATGAGGTTGGAATGTACGTTTCATAATTATTTCGCTTTTTCACTTTTTTTCTCCTTCGCTAACGCTCCGGAAAACTTTGAAATACGGACCGGGAGAACGGCCCTGGTTTCAGGCTGACAGCAGGTCACCACACCCACTGTTCGTGAAAGGACCGCAAAGGTAAGGGTTGGAGGGCATAAGAAGAAAACCGTCCAGGATTAATTTCAGGATGACAGGAAAGGCGCTTTAAGCCAGGTCTTAAAACAAGTGAAACAGCAACTCAAGTAGCTGACTATCATTTCACTGTAGCATCGAGGTCCAGGTGTTTCGACTCGATTTTTTCCCCGAAAAAAACAGTCGCGTGGTTATCAAAATCCCCGGTGGAGTCAGTGGTATAGAAACTGCGTCGCCCCTCCTTACTGCAACGGCTTTCTATTTCCGGGTGCCGCTGCAGGTAGTCCGACAGGCTGCCGGCTACGATCTCGCCCTGGGAGAGCAGCTTAACACCTACAGGCAGGTATTCTTCAATTTTTTCCCTGAGTAATGGATAATGCGTACAGGCCAGCAGGATCACATCAATTTCTTCCCCTTTTTCAAAAATATTGTCCAGGTTTTTCTTTACAAAGTAATCGGCTCCCCTGCCATGCTGTTCGTTATTCTCCACCAGGGGTACCCACATGGGACAGGCTTCCTGGACCACACGCAGGTCCGGGAAAAATTTAGCGATCTCCATCGGGTAAGATTCAGATGCCACGGTGCCGTTGGTGGCCAGTACACCGACCTTACCTGTTTCCGAAAAGGTTCCGATGATCTCGGCGGTGGGCCGTATCACCCCTAATACCCGGTTAGCCGGTGCCAGTTTGGGCAGGTCATTTTGCTGGATGGTCCGCAGGGCCTTGGCTGAAGCGGTATTGCAGGCCAGGATCACCAGGGAACAGCCCTGGTCAAAAAACCATTTCACACATTGAAGCGTGTAATGATACACGGTATCAAATGACCGGTTTCCATAGGGAGAACGGGCGCTGTCACCGAGGTAGAGATAATCGTATTGCGGCAGTTTACGGACAATCTCCTTCAAAACGGTAAGACCACCATAACCGGAATCAAAGACGCCGATGGGATTTCGGGTTGACATAGACCAAAGTTAATTAAGAGTTTGAAGTTAGCAGTTCGTAGTTTGTAGTCCTTTCTTAGAGAGGTTATATTATAACATATACTTCCGGTTTTTATCGGTGAATCCCTGCCTGTGTCGCGATTTTTTATTACCCCGCAAGAGTTAAAGGCTTTACGATAAACGAGGGCCCTGCTATTAAAGCTCACTCTTTCAGGCTTTGCGGAAAACCAGCGGCATCCAACTACCCGCTTCCGGTTTTTTCCTCCAGCCTTTCTTTTATAAGGCTAATATTCCTGAGCGGGCAAAAAAAAACTGTCCCGGAAATCCGGGACAGCCTTCAATCTATTTATACCTCCGCTTATTTACCTGCAGGTGCGGGCGCTCCTGTCGGGATCTTCAGCTTCAGTTTGGCTGCCACCAGTGCCAGCATATCATCCCCGTCGGGTGCCACCAGTAAAGTCTCCTTGCTGATTACATGTGTGTACCCTTTTTCCTTCGCTACCTGTTTGATGGCATCATAGGCTTTGCGGTACAGGGGAGCCAGGATTTCATTCTGCTTGTTCTCCAGGGCCTGGTTTGAAAGCTGCTGCCAGTTCTGGATCTGGTAAATGTAAGCAGGCAGTTTCTTTGCAATTTCATCCCTTACCGCTTTGGGCGTTTTTACAGAATCCCGGTAAAGGCTGTCATCCCACTGGTAACGCTGCACCAGGGACGCATATTCAGGATTCAGGGAATCAACCTGGAAACGCTCCAGCACAGAGTCGATCTTGGTGGTTTCGGGAAACAGGCTCACCACATCATCAATTTTAATGTAGCCGATTTTTGTTTGTGCATTAGCAGAACCTGAAAAAGCCAGCAAACCCACTATTGCAATGACTGTAAGGATTTTTTTCATCTCGATTTTTTTGTTATGCTTTATATGATTCTAAAAAAACGCAGTTAGTTGCGCCTTAACTTTCTTTAACAATTACTTTACCCCCAGGTCACGCAGTACATCCTCGCTCTTGTCCAGTTTGGGGTCGGCAAATATAATGGTAATTCCTTCACTTTTATCCAGTACAAAATCATAGCCCCGGCTTACCGCCATTTTCTGTACGGCATTGTATACTTTGTCCTGGATAGGTTTCACGAGTTCCTGTCTCTTTTTGAACAGATCTCCCTCAAAACCAAAGCGTTTGCGTTGTAAATCCCGGAGGTCCTTTTCCTTATTGAAAAGCTGGTCCTCCCTTTTTTTACGAAGTTCTTCCGTAAGCATTACCTGTTCCGCCTCATAGTCCTTGTACATTTTATCCAGTTCGGCCTGTTTGCTGTCAATATCCTTCTGCCAGCCGGCCGCAATATCATCCAGTTGTTTTTGGGCCTCTTTGTATTCGGGCATTTTATCCAGGATATAGCGGGTGTCGATGATCGCGTATTTCTGGGCGAAACCAGCGAGGCCCAGTCCCAGCATACAGGCAAGAAGAACTATCTTTTTCATATAATGGAATTTGTGATTTAACTATTTATTCCGGCTCAAAGCCCAGCATAAAGGTAAAGCGGGAAGCTCCTTTCAGGCCACTTTGTCCCGGTTGAATACGGTCCAGTCCCACTCCATAGTCAAATCCCAGCAGACCAAACATCGGCAGGAAGAAACGCATCCCCACCCCCACACTTCTCCGTAAACGGAAGGGGTTATAATCTTTATAATTGTACCAGCCATTGGCCGCTTCAAAGAAGGTCAGTGCATAAATGGTGCTGCTGGGGTTGGTGACCAGCGGGAAACGCATCTCCAGCTGGTATTTATTAAAGATCGTAAAGAACTGGTTGGCATTTTGCTGATCCGGGTTCACCGTGGGATCAGAAGTTTCATAGACCGGGTACCCGCGATGGGCCACGATATCATAACCCAGCAAGCCAAAGTTATTGGTCAGCCCTGCATCTCCCACCTGGAAACGTTCGAACGGTGAGTATTCAAGCTTTTTATTGTAACGGCCCATGAAGCCGTATTTGGCGGCGAGCTTCAGCACAAACTGGCGGTTCTTTTCAGCGCCGAGGGGTTTGCCGATGGGTACATACCACTCTGCGTTGAAACGCCATTTATGGTATTCCGGTTTTTTATAAGGGTCGGCGGCGGTAACAATATCCGGGTTAAATAAAGAGTACGGCGGGGTGAACTGTACACTGGCCAGGAAATTGGAACCGCTGGTCGGGAAGATCGGGTTGAAGACGGAGGAACGCTGCAAAGCGATCTTAAAACTCAGGTTATCCGATACCCCGGTAGGACTGGCACCCTGGAAGATGCCGTAGTTCTGGCGTTTGTACCGCGTATAGTTCACGGTATAGACAAGAGAGAAGAAGTCGTCCGGCCATTTCAGCTGTTTACCCAGTGAAAGGGAAACACCGGTTGTCTTTAAGAACACACTATCCGATTTGGCGCGGTCAATCCGGCCGGTATAGGGATCATAGGCACTTGAATACTTACTGTTATTAAACCCAAGGGTCAGTGAATTTCTTTTCTTGCCGCCCAGCCAGGGTTCCGTAAAAGAAGCACTGTAGGAACGATAAGCCCGTCCGTTGGACTGCACCCGCAAACTCAGCTTTTGACCATCCCCGGTCGGAAGGGGATCCCAGGCTGATTTTTTCCAGATATTGCGGATCGAGAAATTATTAAATGTAACACCCAGTGTACCGGTCAGGCCGATACCACCACCCCAGCCGGCAGAGAGTTCAAGCTGGTCAGAGGATTTTTCTTCCAGTTTCCAGTTGATATCCACGGTTCCGTCTTCCGCATTGGGGACCACACCAGGGTTAATCGTTTCCTGGTTGAAGTACTGCAGGTTGGCCAGTTCCCTTTGTGAACGGATCAGGTCAGAGCGGCTGAAGAGTTCACCCGGTACGGTCCTCAGTTCACGACGGACCACATAATCTTTTGTTTTATCATTGCCCGCGATGGTCACATTCTTGATCCGGGCCTGCGGACCTTCCATGATCCGGATCTCGTAGTCAATGGTATCATTGTACACGGCGGTTTCCACCGGTTCGGCCCGGAAGAATAAATAACCGTCGTCCATATAATAGCTGCTGATATCGCCGCCCCCGTCCTGGGATGCTTCACGACCCAGCCGTTTGTTCAGGATGGATACATTATAGATATCTCCCTTACTAATTCCCAGTATCACATTCAGCAGGGAGTCGGAAAATTTAGCGTTCCCCTTCCAGCTGATATTGCCAAAATAATACCGGCGGCCTTCGTTTACTTTCAGGTCCACATTCAGGTTTCCGTTTGCGGTCTTGTATTGCGTATCGGCCACAATCTGTGCATCCCGGTATCCCATGGAGTTGTAATAATCCAGCACTTTGTCCTTGTCTTCCTCGTATTTCTTTGCATCAAACTTGGCGGCACTGAACAATTTAAACCGGAAATAAGGGTCGAGCAAGGCTTTGGTTTTGCTCACGGAAAGGAAACCCCAGTCCCGCATATACTGGTTGAAGGAAAAAGACTGGTTCACCCCGTAAGGACTGACCGCTTTATCCGGGTAGAAGGTAAACTTGGACATTTCCTTTGTACCCTTCATTTGTTTTTTCAGCTTCAGGTCATCAATATTGTCATTCCCATAAAAGCTCACCGTGTTGACATGGACCTTGTTGCCTTTGTTCACATAAATGAAAAGTGAATTGGAGTTTACAAAAGCCGTATCCGGTTTCTCCACAATCTTCACCTGTACATTCCGGAATCCCTTGTCCGAAAAATGGTTGCTGATCTTTTCGGTCAGCTCCCGCCGGATATTTTCTGTGATAATGGTCTGCTTGGTCAGGGTCACTTTGCCCAGGATATCTTCTTCTTCGGATTTTTTTATCCCGAAGAATTTATAATTCCCGAGACGGGGCCGTTCCTGTACATTTATTTCCAGCCACACTTTATCCCCGTCGATTTTGGTCACGTAGATCTGTACATTGGAAAAAAGTTTCTGTCTCCAGAGGCTGGCGATCGCTTTCCCGAAGATTTCCGCACCGGGATGTACGAATTTATCACCCGGCTGCAGGTTGGCGATGGAATAAACGATGGAGGTATCGAGGTAATGGATACCGGTAATAATCACGGAAGCGATGGAATACTCTTTGGCGACACGGGCATTCTGCCAGTCAATCAGTTTGGGATCCAGGGAAGTCGGTCTGGAAGTATCCGGTACTTCCTGCGCCATCACGGCGAACCCGGAAAGAACCGCGAACATCATTGTAATTCCCACCCGTTGTAAAAATCGTTGCATGTGTATTTGTTCTGGTCGTCTGTCCCGGATCAACGGGACTTAATTGGTTTATTTTCCGCGATTTATAAAAATACCGCCTTTGTCATCCGGCGGCAAATTAACGGTTAATATCGAAAGTCTTTGTTAAAAGAGACCCCCCTGTAACCGGTCAGGCCTGGGCCTTTGTTTCCCCGATTTGTTCGCTTGTTTTTCCGAACCTTCTTTCCCGGTTCTGGTAGTCCAGGATCGCTTCGTACAGGTTCTCTTTCCGAAAGTCGGGCCAGCGTACATTGGTAAAATATAATTCAGCATAGGCCAGCTGGTACAGCAGGAAATTGCTGATCCGGTATTCCCCGCTGGTGCGGATCATCAGTTCCGGATCGGGGAATTTGCTGGTGCAGAGAAATTGCTGCAGGGTATCCTGGTCAATTTCATCCACATTCAGCCGGCCCTGTTTGACCTCAAAGGCAATATTTTTTACCGCATTCAGCAGTTCCCAGCGGCCACTGTAACTCAGGGCCATGACCAGGTTCAGCCCGGTATTTTCTTTGGTAATGCTGAGCGCTTCATTCAGTTCGCTTCTCGCGTAATCAGGCAGCATATTCATATCCCCGATCACATGCAGCCGGATATTGTTCTTATTGAGACTTTCCACTTCCTTGCGGATCGTGCTTACCAGCAATTCCATCAGCCCCACTACCTCGTATTCCGGCCGGTCCCAGTTCTCCGTGGAAAACGCATAGAGAGTCAGGTATTCAATCCCCAGTTCCGCACAGCCCTCCACAATATTCCGTACACTTTCCACCCCGTGGAAATGCCCGAAAAGGCGGTCCTCCCCTTTTTCTTTTGCCCAGCGGCCATTCCCATCCATAATGATGGCAATATGACGCGGAAGATGCTGTTTGTCGATCTTTTCGAGCAAGGCGGACATAAAAAACCCCCTTTTTAGCGGGGGCACAAAGGTACCGTCAATTTTCGGGATTCCGGTCTTTTTGAAGCTAAAAATGCCCGAAACCCGGCCGGACCGGGCATTCCGGGAATATTTGAGTTTCTCCCAATTCATACCCATAAGCGGATGGCAAAACAAAGGGCAGCAGAGGCCAGTCCGAAAATAGTTTTGAAAGAATGGGGAAGGAATTTCCTTTCTCTTAGTTTGAAGTCGGGCACTTATAGGATTGCAGGTTGAAAGAGAGATGCAGCATGGCCGTAACAAACTGGTCTTTTTGACGGCTATTGCCCCGCTGTTTACCCGGGGTGCCAATGGGGGTACCCAGTTCCCAGGAACGGTCACTCAGCAACAGTCCGTTGGACGGGGTGCCATCCGGGTTATTAGGAAATACGGCGGGGTCCACATAGGTTTTGCTTACATCATCGAGGTAATCCGTATTGGTAAACCGGTGCAATATTTCGAGGGAGATATTCATCCGCTGGTTGATCGCGTATTTGATCCCGCCACCGAAGGGAATACTGATGGCCATGGGACTGTAGGGTTTGCGGTCAGCGTAGCGGCTGTTACCCTGTCCTTCTGTTCCGAGGGGACGTAAAAAAATCTTTTCCCCTCTCAGGTACGCATAGGGATCATAACTGAAAATACCCGCTCCGATCGTGATATAGGGAGTAAAACTATAGGCCGCCTCGCCCGGCATAAACCGGAAGAAATTAAAATCACCCTGGAGGGACAGTTCCCATACCTTGCTGTTAAAGCTGAGGTTTCGCCGTTGCATCACTTTGTTATGGGAATTATAAGTATCGGAATAGCCGAGCTGGGCAAAGGTGGCTCCCACACGGGCTGCGATATAATTGCCAAAATTCTTGCGGAAAAAAACGGTGGCGGCCATCTTGGGGCGGTTGAGCCGGGCCTTTGTATTCAGATCGCCAAAATAATGGCCGGCCCCCAGCCCGAATCCAAATTCACCTTCCTGCACAATGGCGTCCTGGGCCGGCACGGAGCCGGATAGTACACTAAGGGTAAGCGCAACAGCTAAAAACTTCTTTTTCATAACTTAAAACGGACGGGATTACATCAAACGCTAAAAGTAGCCAATTTCTTATTAACGGGAAATGGTTTTTAATTGCGTTTGTCCAGTCCCCAGGTTAATTTATTGCGGAGGGTCTGGAGAAAATTATTTTCGCTCAGCCGTACCAGGTTGATCCCGAATTGTTCTTTTTTAACGGCGAGGGTCACGTTTTTATGTACAATCTCGCGGCGTGAATCAAGGGCACAAATGATCTTATCCGTACGGCTTTCGACTTCAAAGGAAATAATATTGGTATCCGGCACAATGATCGGGCGGACATTGAGGTTATGCGGCGCCACCGGGGTGATCACAAAACTTCCCGAATCAGGAAAGACCACGGGGCCGTTGCAGGAGAGTGAATAGCCGGTAGAACCGGTGGGTGTGGCCACGATCAGCCCGTCGGCCCAATAGGTATTCAGGAATTCACCGTTGAGGTAGGTGTGAATCTTGATCATGGAAGCCACGTCCTGCTTGTGGATGGAAAATTCATTGAGCGCATAGGGGATATTGCCGAAAAGCGGCATATCCGCATCCACATGGATCAGGGTCCTGGAATCGTTCACATACGTGCGGCGGGCAATGGCTTTTACCGCCGTCTTTACTTCATTCCGGCCGATACTGGCTAAAAATCCGAGGCGGCCGAAATTGATTCCCATTATGGAGATCTTCTTATCTCTTACCAGGGTAATCGTATCCAGCAGGGTGCCATCACCACCCAGGCTGATGATAAATTCGATCTCATCCGTCAGGTCCTCTGATAGTACAAACGTGAGGGTCCCGTCCGGTATGCGGATTTCATTTTTGATCTGCTCGTAAAAAGGTTGGAAAATGACGGGCCCGATCTGCTGGTGCTCCAGTTCGTCAAAAAAAAGCTGTACTTCTCCCTTGTGCTCCGCTTCGAAAACCCGGCTGTAAATAGCTGCCTTCATGTTAGAAAATAGTCTTTCTGTGTAAATATAGCCCGTTTTGTCCTAACTGGTTGAAGGTATACTCAAACCGGAATATGACATCATAAAAAGTGAGGATATCGATCCCGATCCCTGCCGAATGCAGCATGCGGTTACTCAGTGAATTCTCTCCCGGTTGCGGGTTGTGCACATACCCGCTGTTGCTATAGATCTTTCCAAAGATCCGGATGGGCAATTGTATGGCATCCTTTCCTTTCCGTGGCAGGCGGACCCCGAAATTCAGCAGTTCGCGGGTCAGCGTGGTTTTCAGGTAGCCGCCGGCCACCCCGTCCACTACATAATATTCATACCCCTGCATGAACACATCGCCGTAACCGAGGAACCGGAGATTGAAATAGGGTTGTCTGAACGGCAGTTTAAGACCGCCAAAAGCGATGACATTCAGAAAAGTTTTCGGGGAAAGATGCCAGCTGCCCATTCCTTTCAGTTGCAGTTGCCAGAGATTATTGGAAGCATTGATCCCTTTTTTGCTCAGGTTGATATTGGCCGCGTAGCCCTGCGTGGGATAAGGAATATAATCCACATCATAATAGGTCATGTTGTAGAAGATTTCCGGGAACCGGATCCGGTGACGGCCCGATTTAAAATAAGCGGGATTAAGTTTTACAATGGTATCCTCCACTTCCTCACTGGAATAGCCGATGCCGATGCTATGCCGGGTTTTGATCGCACGGCGGTAGGTCAGTTCAGCCTGGGTATTGATGAAATTGCGGACATACCGGTCATTGTCATTCAGGAAAACCTGTTTGTCGTTGATGGTATTGTAATTGAGTTCCCGGTTCTTCCCGGCGGATAAGGCAAGCTTCAGTCCCCACTTCATCCCCTTGTCAATATAGATGCGGTCATAACTGATGGAAAATTGTTTGGTATATCCGGCAATCAGCCAGAGGCGGAACTTATCATTGTGGCCGCTGGTATTATTGTATAACAGTTTGGCCCCGTAATTTACCCGGCTCAGGCTGGCATGTTGTTCCACCAGCCATTGGTTCAGGTTCCGGTCCACCGGTTTCAGATAAGGCAGGGGAAACAGGTACCAGCGTTCCTTTACATTTACGATGATATCGATCACATTTCCCCTGAATCCGCCAGCCGCCACCACCACCGAATGAAAAAGAGTGGTATTCATCAGTTGACGGCGGGCATCTTCAAATTTCTTTAACAGGTCCTGGAGGGAATATGCGTCCCCGGTATGGACGGGTATTTCCCGGAGAATGATCGGCCGCCGGGTCTTTTTGTTACCACTGATGAGGATCTCCCCGATTACGTATTTAACAGAAGCCGGGGTGATGCTGCTGTCCGGCAGCAGAGCGGGAAGGGCCGGGAAAGTCACGGCTGCCTGCTGCGCCGGCAGCATAGTACTGATCCATAAAGCCATCACCAGGCATGGGCCATATTTTTTAAGTTGTATCACGAACAAATTCCGGCAGGATATAAAAACATCTCCTTTATGGCCTGTAAAATACGGGTAAATGGGATCAGAACTTCAGGTAATTCATCAGGTTGTCGTAATTACTCCTTAATTCATTCGTATACAGCTCTTCTCCAAAAAAATATTTGACATTGTATTCGTAGCGCTGGAAAGTGGCCACAATATCGGACACTTCGGGTTTATTGATCCGGATGGTTACCTGCATGATACCGGTTTCGGGATCATTACTGGTATTTAATTGTGTGATCTGCGCGTCATTGGTCTCCACCAGTTTGCTGATCTCGTTAAAGGAATACTGGTTGCTGTCCATTTCCAGCACGATCAGTCCGCCGGGTTCATTCAGGCTCATAAATTCGGAAGCCTGTTTGAGCAGGTCATTATAGGCCACGGTGCTGATCAGCTCCCCTTCCTCGTTGACGACGGGCACTACACTGAGACCATTATCAGCGGCTACCTGCAGGGCTTTCAGGAAATGTTCACTGCCTTTTACAAATGGGTTGGCAAAGGATTGCTGCAAGCTGTTCAGTTCGGCGTGATCATTGTCTGCCTGCAGGAGGTCATCTTCACTGATAAGACCGGAGTATTTTTCTCCTTCCACGATCGGCAGGTGGGTGACGTGGTTATCATTCATCAGCTGCAGGGCCTGGTACACCTTGTCGGTAAGGTGCAGGTAAGGAAGGGACTGCGTTTCAAGTTCGCGGGTTAACATGGATAGCGGCTTTATATGTTCAATACCGCAGCAGGTTGTATGCCGCAGTACCGGCAAGACAGCAACGGTCAGCTGACTGTTGCAGGCTCATTCAGTTTTTTTAAAAATTTGTGCAAGATGGCATTGAACTCATCCGGCACTTCCATCATCGGCGCATGACCGCATTTGTCGACAAAATACAACTCACTGTTCGGAATCAGTTTATTGAACTCACGTCCCACAAAAGGCGGCGTAATGGTATCGTTATTTCCCCATACCAGCAGGGTAGGCTGCTGGATCTGGTTCAGTTCCTCGCCCAGGTTATTCCGGATAGCGCTTTTGGCCAGGGCAATGATCTTGATCGCTTTCAACCGGTTGTTGGTAATGCTGTACACTTCGTCCACCAGTTCTTTGGTAGCCGTTTTCGGATCATAAAAAGTGAGTTCCGTTTTTTTGCGGATGTATTCGTAATCGCCGCGCTTGGGGTAGCTGTCCCCCATCCCGTTCTCAAACAAACCGGAACTGCCGGTCAGGATCAGGGATTTGATCCGTTCGGGGTGTTTCAGGGTATGCACGAGGGCCACATGGCCGCCGAGTGAGTTACCCAGCAGGTGTACTTTTTCCAGGTTGCGGGTCTCCAGGAATTTATTGACAAACTTGGCCAGTCCGCCCACAGAAGTATGGAGGATATCCATATCCAGTAAGGGCAGCATGGGCACGATCACCTTATTATACTGGCGGAAATATTCAATCAGGCTTTTGAAATTGCTGAGCGCCCCGAACAGTCCATGCAGCAGCACCAGCGGCTCCCCGCTGCCTTCTTCGATGAACTTAAACTTTTCTTCTTGTTTGATCTCGTAATCCATGGGCAGTTAATCTGAGCGTAAACTCTGGTTGCTAAAATAATCGTTTTGCGGTAAAATTCAGGGGTTTGCGGTATAAATACCCCTGATTTACGCAAATATAGGGGCATTGCGCCTGTTTTGTTCCGGGGGCATAAAAGTCACGCAGATTTCATGTAAGACCTGCATTGATACCCGGGAGCTGCTACCAACCCGGATCAACGGGGCGATAGTTGTTTTGAAACGGTATTAAAAAATTCAGTGAGTTCATCAAACATATCCCTGAACCAGGGCAGCAGGCTGCCGATCGCACCAATGACTTTTGGCCCAAGTGGTGCAATATAGGGTTCGCACAGCGATGCGTTTACCGTTTCGGGCCGGATCAGTTCCAGCTGTTTTCCGTAAAAAAGGAATATGCTGTACACCAGGGTGTAAATGGCCATGTACAATAAGATACCGCCCAGCCGGTTCAGCCATCCCAGCATCACCACTTCCACCGTGCTTTCAATGGCATTGGCCCCCATGCGGACCAGCAGTACCACCCCGGTAAACACGACCAGGAATGAAACAAAGGGCAGCCAGGCTGAAGAAAGGTTCGTGGCAGTACCGAGATATCCCGCCACCACAGCCGATAGCTTCAGTGCCGCTGCCAGGCCTACCAGGATGGCGAGGAAGGAGAATACCGCCACAATCAGGCCGCGCCGGTAGCCTTTGAAAACAGCCAGCACGAGTAAAACCGCGTAAACGATATCGAGTATCATGGTGATTAAACGTTTCGACCGGGGAAACCGGTACCGGCAGGTTGTTAAAAATACCCGGAATTATTTTGCCAGCAGTTCTTTTACCAGGGCGGAAATGGTTTTACCATCCGCTTTACCGGCTAATTGTTTAGTAGCAGCTCCCATCACTTTACCCATATCCGCGGGTGAGGATGCGCCCACTGCCGCAATGATCTTTTCGAGTTCCCCTTTGATCTCTTCCGCTGACATTTGTGCGGGCAGGAATTTTTCAATGATCGCAATTTCCTCTGCTTCCTTTTTTGCCAGTTCAGGACGGTTCTGCTGCTCAAAGATCTCCAGGGAATCCTTCCGCTGTTTTACCAGTTTTTGCAGCAGCTTTATTTCCGCGTCTTCCGTCAGTTCCCCGGAAGCCCCTTCGGAGGTTTTGGCTAAGAGGATGGCGGCCTTGACAGCGCGCAGGCTTCTCAGCCCGGCTTCATCTTTGGCCAGCATGGCGGTTTTCAGTTCGCCCATAATTTTTTGTTCTAAGCTCATACGTTGATTTGATTCAGTAAATAATAAAATCAGGCTTTGTTTTCCTTCAGTTGTCTTTCCCTGAATTTTTCATGAAAGTGTTTCGCGAAATGTTTCATTTCCTCCACCTGTTCAGTGTAGTGGGTGGCCCGGCCCCAGGTATCGGCCATCGTCATCAGGGTCTGGTAAAAAAAATCAGCCATTTCATCCACCATCATATCTTTTGTCCATAGGTCGATACGCAAAGCGGCTTTTTCCGCCCCGTCCCAGAAAGAGATCATCATGGCTTTTGCTTTTTGCGTGTCCGCCGCTCCCGTATCGCTGGCGCGCCAGGTGATACCCGCCGGGACCCTGCCCTCATCGGTTTCCACATCAATCGTGATCGTTGATTTATTCATATTCGTTTTTAAGAGGCCCAAAGGTAAACGAAATCAGGCGACGGTTTGTTCCAGCAATTCCCAGAAGCGGGCGGCCGATTCATCCCAGTTAAAAGCCCGGGCTCTTTCGGTTCCTTTGGCAACCAGTTCGCCACGCAAGCGTTCATCTTTATACAGCCGCATCATCTGCTCTGCCAGGGCCGAATGATCAAGGGGATCTGCATATAAAGCGGCATCACCAGCCATTTCTTCCATGGCCGATCCGGCAGAAGTGATCACCGGTACGGATGACTGCATTGCTTCGGCCACCGGTACCCCAAACCCTTCGAATAAGGATGGATATACCATGGCATAGGCCGATGCGGTGATACCGGCCAGTTCTTCTTCCGGCAGGTAACCCGTGAGGAGGACATCGTTCCGGTATTTATAGGTTTTGAGGCTTTCTGTAAAAAATTCATTTTTCCAGGCCAGTCTCCCGGTGATGACGAGTTTCATCGCCGACTGCTGTCTTTTTTTGAAAAGGGAAAAAGCCTTCAGCAGGCCGACCAGGTTTTTCCGGGGATGGATGGCGCCGGTATAAACAAAATAATCCTTTCCTCCCGTGTATTGTTTCTTTACAGTTTCCCGCTCTTCCCATGAATAAGGTCGAAAGAGGGGTTTGATTCCATTATATACAATCTTTATTTTCCCGGCTGCCTCCGGGTAATGCGCCAGGATGTCTTTTTTTGAAAATTCGGAAACCGTCGCCAGGGTAGTTGCCTTTCTTATAAACTGCGGAGTGTATTTTTTATAAAAAGCCAGCTGGTTCCGCGGAATACCGGCCGGGAAATGCAGGAAGGCCAGGTCATGCAGCACCAGGCATTGCGGAACACCTGTACGCAGGGAACAAAAACCATCACAGGATACAAAGAGATCCACTTTGTATTTTTTCAACAGGGCCGGTACTTTATAATCATACCAGTATTTCCAGAGCAGGGGGTGACGAGCTGCGGGGCCCGTTACCACGGGAATTACATTTTCCCCAAACACAAACTTTGTATCGAAGGGGCGGTCGAAGACGAAAATAAATTCGTGCTCCGGGTGATTTTCCGTGATCCGCCTGAACAGTTCGTACAGGAAATTCCCATAGCCTTCCAGGTAATCTTTCCTTAAAAATCTTGTATTTACGGCTATCCGCATAGAAGGACACAAAGGTAGCCGCTCCCTGTTTCATTCCGGTGTAAAATCAGGAGAAGGTCCGAAAAAGAAGGAGCGGATATTCCTTCGTAATTATTCCTTTTTCCCGTGTTCTTTTTCCTTTCATTTCCATTGTCATTCCTGTAGAATGTCCAGGAATATTTTCTGTGGATATTCATGAAATACCGGTTTTAAAATAGGGCAGAATTACAATTGCAGGCGAGGCGCAGTTCTTTTACTTTTACAGGGTGTCGTATCTTGTGAAACCAAAACTCCGACCTATGAAACAGATTTACTTCAGATCATTTATTGTCACCGGTTTCTTTTTCCTGCAGTTACTGGCGGGGCTGAACAGCCAGGCGCAGACGCCTTGTCCCTATAATTTCCCCAGCGGGAGTACCATTTACGATACCGTGATCAATACCCCCCCGGGTATCAATACCCTGGTTATAAAAGTGCCCCAGGCCGATCCGTTGGCCGGTATGGTAACCTGCCTCAAGGTTTGTGTAACCATCACCGGGGTGGTTGATTCTGTAAGTGTGGAAAATAATTCCTTTTCCCCGCAGATTGCCAATATATATTATATGCGGACCGACCAGATCACCGGGCCCGGATTAAGTTCACCCCTGACCAACAGTATCAATCACCATTATGGTCCCTATGGGCTGGGAGCCAGCGATGGCACACTGGGTTCGGGGCCGGATTTTGTGGCGGTTTCAAGGGATACCCTGCTGAACGCGGTTCAGCTCTGTCACACCATCACGAACCTGGATTCCCTTTTCCAGTTTTACGGGCATGACAGTATTTCCTATTTCTACGATATTACCGCTTTTACGAATGTTACCTGTACAGGGGGAAATTACAACAGCACCGTTGCCACTTCGGCCATTGTGCGGTTTAATTTCCAGTATTGTACCTGCCCGGGTTATGTGCTGCCGCTGCACCTGCGCAATTTCGAGGTGAACAAGGCAGGTGAGAACAGGGCCCGCCTCAGCTGGCTGGGTTTCAATGATGCCAGCGCCTCCTATCATTATGTACCTGAAGTAAGCCGGAACGGTAAAGATTTTACCCCCATCGGCTCGGTGGATAAAAATGCTTCTGTCAATGATGAATATCAATTTATGTACACAACCCGGCAGGATGAGAGCGGGGACTTTTACTTCCGGGTAAAGCAGGTTTATGCAAATGGTTATACAAGGATCAGCGAAGTGCGGAAAATTACGTTAAAAAATTCCCTTGTTCCACGATTTATTATCAGTCCGAACCCATCTGACGGAGTGGTTGGTATCAAATTTGATAATATAGATGGCGGAAAACTTAAGCTGGAAATCTTCAATGCACAGGGACAGGCAGTGATCCGGAAAGAGATAGTGGTGTCAGGCAATTCCTATCAACAGATTGCCCGGTTACAAAGCGGCGTTTATTGGTTAAAACTGACCGATATGAGTACGCAGCTGTCCGCTGTCAATCAACTTTTTATTAAATGACCTCTTAGGTGGAAGAGGATGGTGGCTTGTAAAAGGGGCCTTGGTTCGGGGCCCCTTTCTTTTTTCCTGCCCCCTAAATCCCACGAGGTGGGACTTTACAACAACCGGCCCCCTAAATCCCCCGAAGGGGGACTTGAGACAGCCCTGATCCCCGAAGGGGGACTTACCCTGATCCCCGAAGGGGACTTGAGACAGCCCACTAAATACCACGAAGAGGGACTTGAGAGAACTATAGCAGTACGGTAATTACTGTAATGATTTGCATAATATTTTAATCAGGTGATTGCAGTAATAACTTATCTGCTTAAACGCGAAGCTCTCTCCCTGTATATCGGGCCGGGGGGGGGTTGGAGGCATTAGGCTGTGTTTTGGAAGCAATTCCTTATTTTTGACCCTACCGAAATGGAATACATGGAATATAATACGACGAGAAACTATCTTACGATGCGTGAATATGGCCGTCATGTCCAAAAGATGATTGAACATGTACAGACCATTGAAGAACCGGAAAGGCGGCAGCGGAATGCTTATGCCGTGATCGAGCTGATGGGTTTTTTGAACCCGCACCTGAAGAATGTGGAGGATTTTCGTCATAAGCTCTGGGATCACCTGTTCCTGATCGCTGATTTTAAACTGGATGTAAAGTCCCCCTACCCCATTCCCACCCGGGAGACCCTGAAGGCCAGACCGCAACCCCTTCCTTATCCCAAGCGGCACCCTAAATTTTCTCACCTCGGAAAGAACCTGGAAGTCATTATCAATAAGGCCCTGGCCGAAGAAAACCCGGAAAAGAGACTCGGTTTTGCCAACGCCATAGCCTACTATATGAAACTGGCGTATAATAACTGGCACAAAGAGATCGTGCATGATGATGCGATCCAGAGTGAACTGACCGGTATCACACAGGGTCAGCTGACTTTTACCAACACTCCTTATGTAAAAGCGTACCGCATGCAGCCTGAAGGACGTGATAACCGTGGCAATTACGGCAAACGCGGCAATGGCGGCGGAAAATTCCAGCAGCGTGGCAGTGGTGGTGGTGGCCGGAGAGATAACCGGGACAGCCGGGGTGGCGGAGGTTTTAAGAAGAAACGTTACTAAATTCGAATACTCTTTTTTAGAAGGCTGGCCGGGTAAAATGGTCAGTCTTTTTTTGTGCATTTAAAATTAATTAGCAGATTAGCCAATGTATCAATTAGCCGATGGGGAGTCACTATGGTAGGATTTGTCTTAAAGGTTTCGTGGGGGAGATTAAGAAGCTTTTGGAATTGGAGGATATATTGATGTGCCGATTAACCAATTAGCCCCGATGGGGAGTCACTATAGCAGGATTGGTCTTAAAGGTTTCGGGAGGGCTTGCGCCTGACATGGATATTTTTCTTCCTGAACATTTTACTTTCAGCCGTTTTCTTCGAGGTAATTTGAATAATTGGTTAATTTGCCGGAATAAATTTTACCATGTATTCTTTTGAAGTCAGGGGGGGAAAGAAATTAAGCGGGGAGATCATTCCACAGGGTGCCAAGAATGAAGCCCTGCAGGTGATCAGCGCGGTGCTGCTGACACCGGAGAAGGTCAGTATCAGCAATATCCCCGATATCATAGACGTGAACCTGCTGATCGAGTTGTTAGGGGAAATGAATGTCAGGATTGAGCGCAGCAGCCGGGATACCTGTATATTCCAGGCGGATGAAGTGAATATTGATTACCTGCACAGCGAGGCCTATAAGAAAAAAAGCGGCCGCCTGCGCGGTTCGGTGATGCTGGCCGGTCCCCTGCTGGCCCGGTTCCGGAGGGCTTTTATTCCCAAACCCGGCGGCGATAAGATCGGGAGAAGAAGATTAGACACGCATATCATCGGGTTTGAAAAGCTTGGCGCTTCTTTTATTTACCACGAAGAGGATGGTTTTTTTCACCTCGAAGCGCCCCATTTAAAGGGAGCTTATTTATTACTGGATGAACCATCCGTAACCGGTACCGCGAATATTATCATGGCAGCATCAATGGCAGCGGGAACCACCACCATTTACAATGCTGCCTGCGAACCTTATATCCAGCAACTATGCCGGATGCTGAACCGGATGGGCGCAAAGATCAGCGGGATTGGTAGCAATATGCTGACGATTGAGGGGGTGAGCTTTCTCGGCGGCACGGAGCACCGGATGCTGCCGGATATGATCGAGGTCGGTTCCTTTATCGGGCTCGCCGCGATGACGCAAAGTGATATCCGGATCAAAGGAGCCGGGATTGAGCATCTCGGTATTATTCCTGAAAAATTCCGTCAGCTGGGAATAAAAATGGAATTCTGCGGGGACGATATTCATATTCCTTCCCAGGAGAAATATGAAATACAAACTTTTCTTGATGGCTCGGTAATGACGATATATGATCATCCCTGGCCCGGTTTTACGCCTGATCTGTTAAGTATTGTACTGGTCACCGCAATCCAGGCCAGCGGATCGGTGCTTATTCACCAGAAGATGTTTGAGAGCCGGTTGTTCTTTGTAGACAAGCTGATCGATATGGGAGCACGGATCGTGTTGTGCGATCCGCACCGGGCAGTGGTGATTGGTTTGGAAAGGGAGCAGGCGCTGCGGGGAATCACCATGAGTTCACCGGACATACGTGCGGGGGTGGCTTTATTGATCGCGGCATTGAGTGCGGAGGGGAAGAGTGTGATCCAGAATATTGAGCAGATCGACCGGGGGTACCAGGATATTGATGGGCGGTTGCGGGCACTGGGGGCGGATATAAAGCGCATATAAGGATAAGACACAAGAACCAAAGATGCCAAGAACCAAATAAATTTCAAATTGCAAGTTTCAAATAAATTCCAAACATAAAGAATCAATCCCTTCTGTGAAGCTTCATAGGAAGAATTGGTGCTTTTTGGTTCTTGAATTTGAAATTTATTTGCCTGCTTGTCCGGCAGGCAGGGTTCTTATATCTTGGTGCTTTTTTGGATCTTGTCACCTTCGGTTCTTGATTTTTAACGTTAATACTCGTCATGTTAATAGATATTTTCACAGAAAATCCTGTTTTAGAAAATCATCGTGTTCTTCTCCGTCCCATTACGGAAGACGACTACGGGCATCTTCTCCCCTTTTCCCTGAATGAGCCGGAGATCTGGAAATACGGCCTGGTAACGGCCGCGGGGGAAGAGAACCTGCGGAATTATATCAGCATGGCCCTGCGGAACTACCAGGATAAAAAGGAGTTCCCGTTTATTGTCTATGATAAGCAGGCCGGGCGTTATGCCGGAAGTACCCGTTTTTATGATATCCAGCAGTCCTGGCTGACTACGCAGCTCGGGTACACCTGGTACGGAAAGGAATTCCAGCGCAGCGGACTGAACCGGCATTGCAAATTGCTTTTGTTAACTTATGTATTTGAGACCTGGGGGCTGGAGCGGTGTGAGTTCCGGGCCGATAATAATAATGCGCCCAGTGTGGCGGCCATGAAGGCCATTGGTTGTGTGGAGGAAGGCATTCTGCGTAACCATATGCCGACGTCGGCGGGTGGGCGGAGAGACAGTATCATCCTGAGTATTTTGAAACAGGATTGGGAAGGCGGGGTGAAGGAGCGTTTGCTGAATAAAATACATTAGGGTATTTATTACCCGGGATCCGGCCAGGCACTCAATGCAGTTATTTTACCATTTTTTTGCCGGAATTTGATTCTTTCTATAAGCCGGTTCAGGAAAAAATATTTATATTTAAAGCACCAGCCTGGTCCAGAAAATTCAAAAAATTCCTTTTACAGGGCCAGTTTGGTTTACAGGTAAACTGGCTTTATTTTCCCCTGTTTATCTGCTGATTATATTTCAAAACATCTGACCGGCCGGCCGCGCCGCTGTGACTGAGGTGCACGAAGTGCGTTCGGGGGAAAAAAACGGTAAAGGCGTTTAAAAACACCTGTTCAATCCCGGAACTATGAATAAGTTTCCGTCAAATTTATTTGATGGAAAAAGTGCAGTTGAAGCCGTTTTTTCACCGGGGTAAGGAATGTATCGGGATCTTTTTTGAGACCTCCCTTACATTGAACGCTTTATTGAAACAGAAAGCCGGTGCCTGCTGGAGTCAGACCCGGAAATGCTGGTATGTGCCACTGAGCCGGGAGGATTACAATAAGGTCTGGTTTGCCCTTCGGGGAAAAGCGGAATTTGAGGAGCAGGAATTGCGTCAGTATCTCGAGGAAAAGAAAAAGAAGAAAGCTGCAGTTCCTTTGATACCAGATCCGGGCCCGGTGGCTGAAAAGTGGAGAACGGAAATAAAGCCGGCTCCTGTATATCCTGGCCAGGTGAATGCGGTGAATGCGGGAGTGTTGCCTGCGCTGAAACAGGAGTTGGTGTTAAGGGGTTACAGTGCGTCTACGATCAAGACCTATTTTAATGAAGTGAGGATGTTCCTGGTTACGATCGGCGAACATCCGGCGGTGACTTTCACAACGCAACGGTTGAGGGATTACCTGCAATATTGTTTTGAGGTCCGGAAACTTAGTGAAAATACCCTGCACAGCCGTATCAATGCCCTGAAGTTTTATTATGAGCAGGTGCTGAAGCGGGAAAAGTTTTTTTGGGATATTCCCCGCCCGCAGAAGCCCCTTCAGTTGCCCAAGCTGCTGAATGAAGAAGAGCTATCCCGGTTGTTCAATGCCCTGCAGAACAGGAAACACAAAGCCATGTTGTTTACAGCCTACAGTGCCGGGTTGCGGGTAAGTGAGATTGTGAGCCTGGAGATAGCTGATTTAGATGCACAGCGTTTACAAATTCATGTCAGGAATGCCAAGGGCAAAAAAGACCGGTATGTGAATCTCAGCCCGGTGTTACTGGATATATTGCGCGAGTATATCAATACTGTGAAGCCGTCTCCCAAGGTTTATCTTTTTGAATCCGAGCAAACCGGTGAGGCTTATCCTACCCGTACTGTGCAGCAGATATTTACCAATGCCAAAAGAAAGGCAGGGATCCGGAAAGAAGTGGGGATACACAGTTTACGGCACAGCTTTGCCACTCATTTGCTGGATAAGGGTACGGACATCCGGTATATAAAGGAATTGCTGGGTCATTTTAACATAAAGACCACGGAACGCTACCTGCATGTGAGCAAGAAGCAGCTGGTTAATATTGTAAGTCCATTTGATGATTTATGGAAGAAAAACAGTGTAGATTGGTAAACGGCCCCGGATTGGATTGTCCTAACGACAATACAAAAAGTATACCTCTAATATATTTGACCACACTGGCCGTTTTTCTTACCCCTAATCGCCTAATTGCATAAATTTACGTGTTGGCTGTAATGCATATTGACAGTTCACTAATGACACAGACTAAAGACAATAAAATAATTGAAGGCATAATAAATAGTTTCAAAACCTACGGTTTAGGAGACATTAAGCATAATAGAAGAAGGACAATAACTGCTTTCATTTTAAGCATTTGCTTCATAGACCAGTTAGCATCTTTTCGGTATCCAAAGACTGTGACAGATTTATCAAAAAGAGCCGAGGATTTTATTTCTGAATACATTCCAGTTTTTAGTGGTTTAAAATTATACAGCATATTTAGACATGCTATTATTCACAATTATTCATCTGTTCGGAGATATGCAGTAACAAATGACAAGGAATTTAAAAAGCCGTTTGACAAAATAAAAGGGGTAATTATAATAAATACAAGTGCTTTAATCAAAGAAATAACCAAAGGCTTTAAGAAATTGGAGTTGGAACTTTTGACTAACGGTTCGGATGCAAGAAAAAATGCGATTGCACGAGCAAAAAAACACCCACCTTTAATGCATAAAATAGTTTAACAATGAAATATTTTGAATTTAAATACATTCAAACTAAAGGCGGCGAGATAGTTAATCAAGGCGAGGCTTTATACTACACTTCTGCTGAACAGAATTTAGATGAAATGATAAAACTTTCACAAGACATCTTGAAAGACTCAGCGGCAACAATTTCTATTCCATTGGTTACAGAACTAGACCGAGACACTTTTATGATGAAAGGTGGAAATCCCAATGTTTATTAAAGGCAGTATATCTAATATACATCGACAATATTTTTTAGGCTCAAAACACTCGATAATGAATAAAAGTAAAAAAATATATTGTGCTATATGTTCTTTATTGGTTTTTTCAAACGCCTGCTTTTCTCAAATTGATATTAATGATTTAAAGAAAATCAATATTGGGGTTGATTTATTTACTTCAAGAAATGATATTAAAAAATTATTCACAACTAAAGGACATTTATATAAATATGAAAGCTTTTCAGGTGTGTATATATTAGATTTCGAAAAATCAATTTTCAATAAATGTGAAAATGCAAATTTTAGTTTTTTATACGTCTATGATACGCTTTCTGAAATGAAGATTAAATTGAGTTATTTATTTAATGAAATAAATAATGAATCAAGAGGTTTATGCAATCGTTGGAAAAATTATTTGACAGATATCAGTCATTCAAATAGTGAAATTAAATTACAAAAAACATACAGCAATCTTAATTTAAAAAAGATTCAGTCGCTTATTGATAAAATTGATTCAATACACAAATCCAAATACGAAAAAGATAATTTCGGTATTTATTCTGGTTCTAATGTGTATTTCTGTGATTTCAATCCAAACGATAGGAGAATTTTATTATTAGATGTATTTGTTTGGCATGGCATTCATTCATGGTCTGGTGAAAAACCACCAGCATCCATTTCAATGCAAATTAGCATCAGTCTAACAACTCCTGAATTTATGGACTATAGGAGTAAATACGGCATGTATGGAACAGCAAGTTACGTTTATGACCAAAAAAGTATTGACCTTATTTTTAAAAACGGTGTTTATAGTCTTCCTGTTAAACTTAATAATGTCTTGAGCCTCGATTTTATTTTAGACTTAGGGGCTTCGGATGTCTCTATAAGTCCTGATGTTTTTTTGGTACTTTATAAATCAGGAACTATTAAGGAAAGTGATTTTATCGGTGAAGAAAAATATCAGTTCGCTGATGGCTCTACTTCAAAAAGTAGTGTTTTTAATTTATCTAAACTAGTAATCGGAGATATTGAACTAAACAATGTTAGAGCATCAATTTCCAATAATATTAATAGTCCGTTGCTTTTAGGACAGAGTGCATTAAAAAAATTGCCATCTTACAAAATCGACAATCAAAATAGCAAGTTAATAGTTGAATGAATAGAAGGACTACAGCCAACAGGTGCATTTGTTCTATTGGGGCTGACGAATCCAGTGTTTCATCGTTCGGTTCGCTGCTCAGCTTTTGTCCGGGCTTAACAATTACTATTTAGCAATAGAATAAAATCTCTACTTTAGTTCTTCGTTCGGCTGCCGTCGCCGGGGGCGACGAATAGATGAAGCCCCCAACAGCACAAATGCCTGAACGTTGTGCGCAACTTAAGAACATTCATGAAAGTTGTAATTATATTTATCTTATTAATAATTCTCAATTCTTGCCGCTACAATAAGGTAGTATTGTCTCCAATTTCTTGTGATGATTCATCTACCAAATTCGTGCCGTTAATCGAACTCTTGGATAATCGACAATTATACCACGGTAAGTGTGTAATTACTGAAGGTGAATTTGAAGTTAGTCATGGGCAGATGCACCCGGAATGTGGTATTTTTGGTACTCGCATAATTCAGACACTCGATACTCCAATTCATTACAAAGACTATTGCGGTCTTTGGGTTGAAATTAAAGGGCACAGTTTGGGAGAAGGTCTTGATTCTCTAAATAGTCGAATTTTGCGACTTCAAGGCGTAATTGATACTTTACGTGTTCCTGGTGAAAATTGTTGGCTTGCAACTTTACAAAATGCTTCAGTCCTGTTTGTAGGAGATTCCGCCCAATAAGATGCGCACAACAGCGGGTTTTGTGCAATGGCCGTCAGAATAAATTCTCATCGACAGAATAAAACTTAGCGACATATCGGGCTGGCACGGCCTCTTAGAAATTTGATCTAAAAAACGAACTTTTACCCAGGAAGGAGCTTTGGCAGCCCAGCTTTACGGATCACGGATCGGCCACTGCACAAAGCCCTGAACGTTGTAGGCAAGGCTAAAAGACAGAGACCTTATGAGGATTGCACATAGATATTTACGGTGGGACAGTCATTCAAAAGTAATAAAGCCTGTTCGGACTATCCTTGATAATTATAATATTTCATATAAATACAAAGAAGACCTCAATTGCGTTATTTCAACTTTCAAATATCAGATTGAGTTCTATTTGCATGAAGACAATCCTAATTTTTACGCTTTAAAAAAAGAAATTGGAAGGTATCTTGAGCCCGACTACATAGGGACTGAGTATGAGAAAGTAGACATCGCTAATGCAGAATGGTTTGTTGTAAACACAGGCGAATATCAATACCCACAGCCAGAAGATGATTTTGGTTACCTAAAAGCAACTTTTAACCTTGACAATTATTGTAAATGGTGCGGCATAGGTAAAATTCAAAATGCTGAGTATAGACTTAAAACAGAGCCCAAACAACACAACAATCAATTTTGGGGATTACATTGGGACTTTGATGCAATTTTTGTAAGACAGGAAGCCAAGAACATTCTTAAACGAGAAAAAATTAGAGGAGTACGTTTTTCAAATCCTGTTCTACATAAAAAGAACACCCCCATTGAAGGTTTCTATCAATTGCATATTGACACTGTGTTGAATAAGGGTTTTGACAAATACAATACAAAAACAATTACATGTATACTTAATAATGAAGAGAACTGCAATACCGACCCTACAATAAAATATTGCGGACGTATAAAATATCATCATCCAATGATTGGCGGATACTTGTTTGACAAGAAAATATTTGACAATCAGTATGACATTGTTGAAACTAACGAATATTTTGGAAGTGGTGGAAGTGCTAGTAGATTACATATTGTTTCAAAAAGGTTTAAAACTATTGTTGAGAAAAACATTTTAAAGGGATTGTCATTCATTCCGATAATGCACGACAGATTGGAACGATGAAGCCCTGCCTACAACATTCAGTTTTGCGTCAGCAGGGCGTGACGAATAAATCCTCATTGGCAGTACAACTATCAGCTAAATATCCGGCTGACTGAACACAGATGAGCAACAAAATATGATTTCAACTTCAGTATCTTTAATCGGCTGCAGTTCCAGGCTGGACGTTTTCCAAATGCCCTGCCGAACGCAAAGCTGTGGCCGTTACCTGCAATGCCTTTTGCATTCATACAGTTCGCAAGTTTCACTACAATTCGCATCCCCTGATCAGCTTCAGTGCATGCACGGCCACAGCCCAGCTATAGTAACTCCGGGCACCAACAGGTCGGGAAGTTTCTTTTAACCAGGCTGAGGGGCTGAGTCATTTAAATTGAAGGCTTTCTACTGTATCGAATAAACAACCGGGCTGACTAATTCTGGCACAGCAGGTAACAGGCGGTTTGGCGCTATGGCGGGGCGGCGAATATATTCTCATCGTACTGTTCGCTACTCAGCTTCAGTCTCAGCTTACCACGTTTCTTTTCAGAATTTTTAATAATTTCAACACAAGGCTTCGCTTCATGGGCGGTTCCCGGCTGACGGATCACAGAATACCGCCAAAGCGCCAAGCCGCCGGCCGTTGCCTGCCACTTTTAGAGACATCATACTATTAACAATAATCATCATCATGAAACAACTACAAAAGGTAAAGATCCTTACTCTTCTGTTTATTTCATTTGGCTTGACAAAATCATTTGCACAAACCACAACGACAGAAATTACAGATAAATTTTTCTCTTTATATGCAAAAGACCCCATCAAAGCGGTTGACTATGCCTTTTCTACAAACAAATGGTTTGACAGACAACAAGACGGCGTAGCTAACTTGAAAAACAAACTTAAAAACACAATTGACCTTTGTGGTGAGTATTATGGATATGAAATGTTATCTGAAAGTACCGCAGGACCAAGCGTTAAAATGATAACTTATATAGTAAAGTATGACAGGGAGCCAATTAGGTTTACTTTCTTTATGTACAAAGCAAAAGACACATGGAGGGTTAATAACTTTTCTTATGATGAGAACATTGATAGTGATTTAGAAGAAGCAACAAAGGCATACAGACTTAAAGAAAACATTAGTTGGTAAATAATAAGCTCGGAAATATTTGCTTTAGTGGACAAAAGCAGCAGGCAACATTGGGTTTTGTGCAATGGCCTTTCAGAATATATTCTCATCGACAGAATAAAACCCAGCGACATATCCGGCTGGCACGGCCTCTTATAAATTTGATCTAAAAAACGAACATTAACCCCAGGAAGGAGCTTACGCAGCCCGGCTTTACGGATCACAGATCGGCCACTGCACAAAGCCCTGAACGTTACCTGCTATGCCTTTTGCATTCATACAGTTCGCAAGTTTCACTACAATTCGCATCCCCTGATCAGCTTCAGTGCATGCACGGCCACAGCCCAGCTACAGTAACTCCGGGCAGCAGCAGGTCGGGAAGATTCCTTTAACCAGGCTGAAGGGCTGAGTCACTTAAATGGAATGCTCACTACTATATCGAATAAACGGTCGGGCTGAACATGAATGGCACAGCAGGTAACAGGCGGTTTGGCGCTATGGCGGGGCGGCGAATCTATTCTCATCGTACTGTTCGCTACTCAGCTTCAGTCCCAGCTTACCACGTTTCTTTTCAGAATTTTTAATAATTTCAACACAGGGCTTCGGTTCATGGGCGGTTCCCGGCTGACGAATCACAGAATACCGCCAAAGCGCCAAGCCGCCGGGCGTTAGCGGTAATTCTAAGAAAACATGACGCTAAAACATATAACAAACGCAATTTGCACCATACTTTTTTTAGCTTCATGCAATTCCAAACCAGACGAAAAGGATAAAATTTTCCAAGCTGTCCCAAGCATGAGTGATGGTATTGGCGGAACATTTTTTTCGTTATACAAACACAACAAATATGAATTTTGCGACGGCGATTTTATGGATCCAGGTTGTAATACCGGCACATACAAATTAGTAGGTGATACATTGACTTTGATAGACCTCAAATTAAATGATCACGTAAGAAGTACTCGATTTATAATTTACCGGTTTAGTGAGGTTGATAGTACCTATTGGAAAGGAAAATACTCTAACTCAAGCTTAAACTGGAGAGATTTAAAAGCGAGAGATTCATTGACTGGATTTGGAGACGTTTATGAACTTGATGAGAAAAGCAACCCGCGGACAAATGCTAATTATTGGTATGTTATTCGACTGGATATATTGAAGAACTACCGCTAACATGGGGTTTTCTGCTATGCTGGCTGACGAATAAATCCTGATCTTCAGGTTCGCTACCCAGCTACAGTCAGGGACAGACGGAATCCTAACAAAATATGTATTAAATTCAACATCAATTTTCAGGTCAGGCTTTGCCCCCGGCTGACGGATCACAGAATATCAGCACAGCAGAAAGCCCTGGCCGTTACCTGCTATGCCTTTACATTCTTACAGTTCGCAGGTTTCACTACTGGTTGTGCCCTGATCAGCTGCAGTGCATGCACGGCCACGCCCAGCGACAGTAACTCCGCGCGGCAACAGGCGGGGAAAATACTTTCAACCAGGCTGAGGGGCTGAGTCATTTATATTGAAAGTTTACAACTGAATCGGGTAAACGGCTGGGCTGACTAATTCTGGCACTGCAGGTAACAGGCGGTTTGGCGCTATGGCGGGGCGGCGAATATATTCTGATCGTACTGTTCGCTACTCAGCTTCAGTCCCAGCTGATCACGTTTCTTTTCAGGATTTTTTATAAATTCAGAATTTATAAAAAATC
>JBBIGW010000003.1:0-60445 GCA_037447355.1 Bacteroidia bacterium
ACAGGCTGGTGCTGACACAGGATGCCAATATGCGGACCCAGGGCAAATGGATGTACACTACATATGAAAATGACCTGAACCGGCCGGTAACCACGGGGCTTTGGACTAATGCGAATGACAGGATTTATCAGCAGAACCTGGCAGGTACAAGTACTGCCTATCCAACTGTATCCGGGACAGATTTTGGGGAGCTGACCGTAACGTTTTATGATAATTATCTATGGCGGGCGGCCTATAGCAACCCGCTCAGCGCAAGCTATGACGCCAGTTTTGACAGCTATTTTCAAACGGCCGCTGCTGGTAATTATGCCCAGGCCAATAGCGCCACAGCAGGGTTGAAAGGGCTTACCACCGGGTCAAGGGTAAAAGTGCTGGGGACCAGCACCTATTTATACACCGTTATTTTTTATGACAATAAAGGAAGGGTGATCCAGGTGCAGGGCACTAATTTATCCGGGGGCATGGATATAGCAACCACTCAGTACAGTTGGGCAGGGCAGCCGTTGGTGATCATTAATAAAACGCAGAAGGCCGGCACAGGCCCGCAAACAACGGTTATTGTCACCCAGAACAGCTTTGATGACCTGGGAAGGCTGGTAAAGCTGGAAAAAAAGCAAAGCAATAGCCTGGTGAATAGTGGAATTATGTCCGCCTATAAGACGATCACGGAGAACGAGTATGATAAACTTGGACAATTGAAGACCAAAAAGCTGGGAAAACAGCCCGATGGGGTAACCCCGCTGGAGACCCTTGCGTATGACTATAATATCCGGGGCTGGATGCTGGGAATGAACCGTTCCTATCTGACGAGCCCCGGCCAGTCCGGCAGCGCCAGATTTGGGTTTGAGCTGGGCTATGATAAACTGCAAAACAGTGCCGGGAATGACTATGCCAGCCCACAGTTCAACGGCAATATCAGCGGTATGACCTGGAAATCAGATGGGGATGATATCCGGCGTAAATACGACTTTTCCTATGACGCCGCCAACCGGCTTCTGAAGGGAGATTTTAAGCAGGATAACGGGGGTACAACATGGAATAATTCTGTGATAAATTACAATATGCAGATGGGCAATGGGACCAGCCCAGAAACCGCTTATGATGCCAACGGAAATATAAAGGCAATGACCCAGTACGGCTGGAAACTGGGTGGATCGCCGGCGGCGCCGATCGATAGCCTGAGTTATAATTATTATGACAACAGTAACCGGCTGAAAAACGTGATCGATGCAGCTAATGACCCCGGCACCCGGATGGGAGACTTCAGAACCTCGCTACTACACCCCAACCAGGTAAAGAACAGCAGTACGATAGACTATACCTATGACCTGAACGGGAACTTAAAAAAGGACCTGAATAAGGACATCGGTACAGCCTCGGCGGAAGATATTGTCTATAACTATCTGAACCTGCCGCAAACAATTACCGTCCGGACAACGGGAGGCGCTGTAAAGGGGACCATCACTTACAGCTATGACGCCGCCGGGAATAAGCTTCAGAAAACAGTAGTGGAAACCAGCCAGCCCGTCAAAACCACCCTTTATATGGGAGGCGGGGTATATGAAAACGACCAGCTCCAGTTCATGGGTCATGAGGAAGGAAGGATGCGGTCCGGGCTGGCAGGCTTCAGCTACGATTATATGATTAAGGATCACTTAGGGAATGTAAGGATGGTATTAACGGAGGAGCAGAAAACTGATTCCTATCCGCCGGCCAGCATGGAAACAGCGCAGAGCGCGACGGAGAATCTTTATTACAGCAATATCAATACTGGTGTAACATTAAGAGAAATTCCATTGTATTTTAAAATCAATTAAGCGATGCTAAAGATATTTTTTTTCATAATAACTGCTTGTTCTTGTTCAATGGCCGATCGTAATAATAAAAATAGTATGACGCCAATTACTCATTTTGATATACAAAAATGGAAAGACTCTTGTATTAAAAACCTTAATACTGTTAAGATAGAATCCGAGGACACAAACTTTTTTAACCAGATTAGGCCTTATGTTTTAAATCTTATTACCTCAATTGATACAGCTATTATTCAAAATGGTATTGATAAAATAATCTCCACGAAAGATGCAGACAGTAATAATATTGCTTTCTTATACTATACAAGTGGGGGTGAGTTTTTTTCTGATTATTACTCCTTTTTTATAAAAAAACCTGATACTTATTACTGTGCATTTTATTCTAATTGTGGAGCTAAAAGAAAGACTGGAGAAAGCAACTTAAAAAGTATAGAGAGCTTTTATTCGTTAATTAATCAGCCTAATCAGGGTACAAAGTATTATAGTAAGGACTTTGCAATATTAACTACAATAAAAGACGGCGAAATGGTTTGCACATTGTTAATATCGCCATCTGAAGGTGATATTAATAAGCTAAATAAATTAATATTACAATGTAGTGAATAAAACTCCCCGTTCTCTGTAGAATGCCGAATAACTAAAAAGAGGATGCAAGGTTGTCCATCGTTTGCAACGATGGACTGTAAATAATAAAAGCTTCATTTGGGTAATGTAAGAATGGTATTAACGGAGGAACAGAAGAAAGATATTTATCCGTTGGTTAGTCTTGAAACAGCCAAGATCAATATTGAAGATGATTATTATACCATTGATCCCTCGAAGATAGAATTAGCATCAAATGTGGGTGGCCTTCCCGCTTATACTAACGATAACGGGATCGGGAATAACCCGCCGGATGCGACTTTTTCTGCTGCTAACAGCCAGCGCTTGTACAAGCTGAACAGCAGTGTTCCCGGAGGTAAAACAGGGTTAGGTATTACGCTTAAAGTAATGGCAGGAGACAGGATAGATATATTTGGGAAAAGTTATTACAATACAAATAATACAGGAGGCGGTGGTGTAAACTCCGGCGTGCCGGTACTGGATCTGCTAAACGGGATACTGGCAGCTCCCACAGGTGCTGCATCAGGAGGTCATACCACAGCTACGGAATTAAACGGGGTTGGGAATGTAACAGGCCCGCTGGGATCATTTTTAGGAGATCCTGCACGGGATAATCCCGGTTACCAGAACCGGCCCAAAGCGTTTATCAACTATCATTATTGTCCGGGTAAAAGTTATTATTAATTGCTCAAACGCTTGCCCGGCGTGGGTTTGAACGATTTTTTTCATATGCTGTTATGGCTGGGAGTACCCCCCTTTTTTTTAAGGGGAGAGTCCCAATGTTGCTGTATGTGTTTTTCTCCATGCCTTGTAAGTGTCTTTAATAAATCCGAATAATTCTACATAACTCATCAGGTGCAGGCGGATCACGGTAATCATATTGGCAAATGACTTCCTGGTTGCCGCTTTCTTTCTGAGAACCACCATCATCAGCTGAGCAATCAGCACACAGTATATCTGTGTTTTAATTGCATTGGCGCTTTCTCCCCAAAAATAACGGACCGGAAAGTTTTGCTTTATCTGCTTAAACAACAATTCAATCATCCAGCGGTTTTTATAGATCGTAGCGATCTGTAATGGCGGAAGCGTGAAGTTGTTGGTAAGGAACACATACAATCCTCCATCTTTGGCTTTGTAAGTAATACGCCGCAGTTTCATCCGGCGGATGACCGCCCCGTTTTTACGAACCGGTACGGTGATATACTGTTCTTTGATAACACCCTGCTTTTTTTGTTGCCGGGTTTTGTCTATAATCACCTTGGTTACATGATAACCGGCTGACTCCCGCATCCGGGTCACAAACCAGATCCGCTGCGCAGTCCACTTCTCATACTGTGTATAAGGGTTATACGCCTTGTCAAATACCAACCAGCTATGTGCCGGCAGCTTCTTTAAATGATACAAAAACTGCCGGTCGTGTTCCCTGGCCGGGGTCATCCGGACAAATTCCGTCACCCCGCTGAAGGCATCCATCAGCGCATGAACCTTGATCCCCCCTTTGCGCTTGCTTCCATCCAGGGGTTTTGCTCCCACACCCCGCAAAATTTCGCTAAACAAGCGAATCGTTGTGCTGTCAATAATCTTCAGATTCCTTATACTCAGGCCCTTTAACCGGCTGTCCGAGATAAAACCATGGTACTTGCCTAATAATTCATAATAGATTGTTTCAAAGACCTGATAACTTCTTTTCGTATTGGCATCCGAGATCGTACTGCGGGCCGGAGCCCGGTCCAGCCCCAAATGGGCTAGTTTACCCTCACATGCCAGCATTCCTTCGCATAACTCCCTGAGTCCGTTGCAATAACTAAACACCCCATATAACAAACTCACCAAATGAACCCGCAAGGGCAGCCGCTTATAGTAGCGGTTCGCCTGATGCCGGCGGCAGGCACTTCTAATAACTGATGCCGGTATTAAATCTAATAACTGTGAAAGAACCGGCTGTCCGGGAAACTTTTTAACTTCGCTCATTAGTTTGTTTTTGTGTCGTAACTCAAACATAACTAATAAGGCGGTTCCACGGAACTGCCTTTTTTGTTCCCTTTTTGATTATTTTAGTCGGACAACAGTGATCAACTATATCTTTTTTGATGAACAGTTCCGGATGGTGTCTGGTGGGGGAGGCTTTAGTGCGGTGAACAATACACCGGCACTAAAAGATCATTATTCAGAATTACAGAACAAGGTTGCGACAAAGAATGGTTATGTGTATATTTATGTAAGCAATGAGAGCCCGGTAAATGTGTTCTTTGACAACCTGCAGGTGGTGCATACGAGAGGAGCAATACTGGAGGAAACGCATTATTATCCGTTCGGGTTGACAATGGCGGGGATAAGTAGTAAGGCGTTGGCGTTTGGAGAACCGAACAATAAGTTCAAGTACAACGGTAAAGAGGAGCAAAGACAGGAATTTTCTGATGCTTCTGGACTAGAATGGTTAGATTATGGTGCAAGGATGTTTGACGCACAGATTAGTAGATGGCATACGCCTGATCCTTTAAATGAGAATGAATATGATAACGAATTAGAAAAGACTATTCAAAATGACAGGGAAGAATTGGGGTTAAATGAAGATGTAAGTATGGAAGGTGAAGTACGAAATACACTTACTTCAATGTCTGCCTTTTTTAGACCAAGGAATGCTATAACAGCAGAAAATTCTGGGGTTCATTATAATGAAAGCCCGTATGCTTATGTGCTAAATAATCCTATAAAATATATTGATTTATTTGGGTTAGACACTACTTGGAAGCCACTCCAAGAAGTCACTGTTATAGGAAAATCAAAACCCAAAGCCAGTAGTATAAATCCGTGGGGGCCAATACTCATAATAATAGGGCAGCCGATACCAGGGAGTAAACGTTTTGTCTTGCCTGGTTCTTCACCAGGAACTTCTATTGCATCTAAGATATTGAGTAAAATACCGCTTAAATCTCCTGTTAGATTATTTGCTCCTGTAATAAACAAAGCAGGTGTAAGATGGGTTGGTACAAAATTAGTCGGACGATTTGTGGCAAGATGGATACCTTTCGTCGGCTGGGCTTTATTGGCGAAAGACGTCTATGATAGCAGGGGATTAATAAAAGAATGGGCAGTAGATGGAAAAAAGACTAATGAGAAATACAGTAAAAAAGCTGATGGATCAGACCAATGGAGTGCTGAATGGGGGGGCTCTACCTGTTTTGTAAAGGGTACATTGGTATATGGGAAAAGCGAATTTTTACCAATTGAAAATATAAAAGTTGGCGATACTCTTTATTCATACAACATCGAAAAAAGTAAAGTAGAACTTAGTAAAGTTGTCAATACGCTCAACAGAGAAACAGAAGGTGTCTATGAAATAGCGGTAGGGAAAGAGGTTATAAATGTAACGGCCGAGCACCCTGTTTATGTTATTGGTAAAGGCTTCACGAGAGTAAGAGACTTGAATATTGGCGATATATTAAAATCCTTTGATGGCAATACAAAAGTTCAGATAAGTAGTATAAAGAAATTAAGTAAATCCCTTACTGTATATAATATCGAAGTTGACGGTAATCATAATTATTTTGTTACCGTTAGTTCGATATTGGTTCATAATAAAAATATTACTAAAATAAGAGAAGCTCAATCTGATTGTTCACCGGAAAACTCGAGATGTAATGAATGAAGAAATTTTAGATAAGCTGAAATTTTTTATTATTAAGCAAACTTCCGTTAAAGGTGAGGAGGTGACACGAGATGCTGGGATTGAAGAAGATTTGGGTATTTATGGTGATGATGCCGTAGATTTATTGACTGCATATAGTAAGGCTTTTAATGTTGATGTAACAAGGTTTATGGCGGCAGATTATTTTAGCGATGAAGGCGACCCTATATTGCCAGCGATTATTAGGTTTTTAAAGAACAAGAAAAAGAGAAAAGCAAAAATTCTTACTGTTGGCCATCTTGAAAAGGGAATAATAGCGGGGCGATTGGACGAAGAAGTAATAAACATGTAAAATAACAAAGCTTAAAGAGTTGACATCTGTTTCCAAAAATAGTTAAGAACTGGTGGAGTATATAGCCCTAATTTTGGATGGGCATACTATGGTATTGGGCGTTTCTTTTTTTATACCCTCGGCCGCCCGATGATAGGGAGTAAGATGCATTGATATGGCCAGGATAGTAACCTGTGAAATCCTCCAACGAGGGCCTAATTTTTTCAGATCGCTCCTGTTTAATATCATCCGCCCGGTCCCGCTTCCGCCCTACCTTCGTAGCGGATGAAGGAAGATGAATTACCAAAACGCCGGCAGCAAGCAGAAGGACGGACCGGAGTCATGACTGGTTTACTGCCTTCCCTGGATGACATGCTGCTCTATATCGGGATCCTTGAATCCGGCATTCCTCCCAGGACATTAACCGAAAATGAGAAATCGGAGCTCCGGGACCTGGCCGTCTGCGCAATCCTGGTCCCCGCCCGCTACTATGAATTATTCTGGGTGGAAGATACCGGCTGGCCTCATTATAAACAACTCAAACGCCTGCCTCCCCTAAATGCGGAGGAAAGGGAAGCCTTTCTCCGGAAGTATATCCTGCTTTACGCGGAGAAAAACCTTCCGGCCGGCTGGCCGAAGGGCTGACCCGGGCTTTTTACCCGCGACTACCTGGAATACGTTTTGATACAGAGTGCATTAGCTGATTTCTGGCGCTTAGGCTATGCCGTTCGGGGAAAAAGGAGTACCTTTGCATTTCATTCCACGTAATACTACAAAATTACAGTATCGGCAGGTTGTAAGCCGGTGGACCATTCTCCCGGCAAATGCTACGGAGTCTTTTTATAAACTTTCGCTGATTCAGAATCTACAACGTCTTAGCCAGCTCCATAAAAAAAAATTTAAAAACCTGTATGGCTTTTAGAAAATTATCATTGACAGAACCTGTCCTGAAGGCGCTTGCCCATGAAGGATATTCCACACCCACCCCGATCCAGCAACAGGCGATCCCGCTGGTGCTGCAGGGAAAAGACCTCCTGGGTTGTGCCCAGACCGGCACGGGCAAAACTGCCGCATTCGCGATCCCGATCCTGGAACTCCTGCAGGCCCAAAAACCATTGAAACCGGGAATCAAAGTATTGATCTTAACCCCTACGCGTGAACTGGCGATCCAGATCGATGAAAGCTTTGCCGCTTATGGCCGCTACGCGGGGATCCGCCACAGCGTGATCTTTGGCGGGGTTTCCCAGCATAACCAGGTAAATGAACTTCGCCGGGGTACCGATGTCCTGATCGCCACGCCGGGCCGCCTGCTGGATCTGCTCAGCCAGGGCTTTATCCGCCTGGATCAATTGCAGATCTTTGTACTGGATGAAGCCGACCGCATGCTCGACATGGGCTTTATTCATGATGTAAAAAAAGTAATCGCGAAACTGCCGGAGAAAAGGCAAACCCTGTTCTTCTCCGCCACCATGCCGCCCGAGATACAAAAACTGGCCGCTGTATTGTTAAAGCACCCGGCCAAAGTGGAAGTGACCCCTCCTTCATCAACCGTGGATAAAATCGAACAACGGTTGTATCATGTGGCAAAAAAAGAGAAACCGGAATTACTGCTCCATTTACTGGAGAACCCGGAGATCAAAACCACCCTCGTCTTTACCCGTACCAAACACGGGGCGGATAAAGTGGTCAGGATCCTGCAGCGGAATAAGATCAGGTCAGCCGCCATTCACGGTAATAAATCACAGAATGCCCGGCAAGCCGCGCTGGCTGATTTTAAGAATGGCACACTCCGGGTACTAGTGGCTACGGATATTGCAGCCCGCGGTATTGATATTGACGAGTTATCCCATGTGATCAACTTCGACCTGCCCGATGTACCGGAAACCTATGTGCACCGGATCGGGCGTACCGGGAGAGCCGGTAATGCGGGGATCGCGATTTCATTCGCCAGCGCGGATGAGAAGGAAGAATTAAGGGATATCCAGAAACTGATCGGGAAGAATATCCCGGTCATAACGGATCACCCGTTTACCGAAAATGCCCATGTCATGGCGCCGCCCCCGGGTGAACGTCCGCCGCGTCCGGCTTCCAGGCAAAAACAGGGGGACAGGCCGCAAAATAATAACCGGGTTCATAACAGGCAACCGCAAAAGCAGCATCCCGTAAAAAAAGCACATTCACCCGTTCCGTCTAAGCCGGCGGCTCATCATCATACCGCACAACCCGGTCCCCAGCCAAAGCGACTGACACTGGAGCAGTGGGAGGAGGAAGAACGCTGGTAATTATTTAAGGTCTCTTTTGCTGTTGACGCGGTAACAGATGGCCCAGATTATAACGGTTAGCAATATCGTTAGTCCAACCTGTGTCGGAATCCGGTCAAGTGCTTTTTGGTAATTCTCCGGTGTATCCAGTTTTCCGAGAAAGGCCGGGACCGGTATCATCCGGTCGGATATTTCAAAAGGCAGGAACCGGCCGATATCCTGTGCTTTTATCCGGAGTAATCCTACCAGGATATTTTCCAGGATCAGGAAATAGAAGATAAAGATGCCGAGCGCCAGGAAGGCTCGCCGGATCAGGAACCCGATCAGGAAGGCGATGGATAACTGGGAGAAGGTCTGCAGGGCAAACAGCCCGGCAAAATAGGATTTGCCCCAGTTGTCGCCCGTTCCGTCCCCACTATTGGAGAACCCGTTTACGATCGTCACGACCAGGTACAAAAGGGTGATCAGCAGGGATACGATCCCTACATCAATCAGTTTGCTGGTTACAAATTGTCCCCGGCTCCAGCCGTCAATAATATTCTGCCGGTGCGTACGGAAAGAATATTCGTTGCTGATGAACATGATCACCACCACCGCCGGGATGAAGACAAACCAGGAAGAAAAATAGGCCACCGATTGCCAGGCATCCGGGAATGCGAAGGGATTGCCAATGGCCATCTTCACTATTTTCCCGGCCGTGCTTTGTTGTTCGGTCATTTTATCATAGGCCATGTAAAACATATAATTGATCCCCGGGTAGGAGAGGGCCGTCAGCCCCATCACCCACCAAAAGGCACTATATTTTTTCATCTTCAGCCATTCCGTCCTGATCAGCCTGGTCATAACAGTAATTTCAGATTTAGTTATTGGTTAATTCAAAGAAACGGGCTTCCAGCCTTTTTTTCTTCAGCAGGAGATGGTTCAGCACGATCCCGTTTTCAAAACAATGCCGGTTGATATCCTCCAGCCGGGCTGTGCCTTTGGCATAGATAACCTGCAGTGTTTTGGCTTTTTCATCCAGTGTTACCTGCTGGCCTTCGTTGCGGAAAAAAGCAGCGAGCGACAGGATATCCGCGGCGCTCATTTCTACGATATCTTCATCCATCAGTACATCTTCCACGTTCCCCGTGGTCAGGAGGTTGCCTGTTTTTAAGATGGCCACATGGGTACAGACTTTCTCCACTTCATCCAGCAGGTGACTGGCCATAATAATGGTATGTCCCTGCTCACGGAGTTCAATGATGAGCTGCCGGATCTCGGCAATCCCCACGGGGTCCAGTCCATTGGTGGGTTCATCCAGCACCAGTACTTTGGGATTGCCTAATAAGGCCGCTGCAATGGCGAGCCGTTGTTTCATACCCAGGCTGTAGGAACTGAAGCGGTACCGTCTCCTGTCGTACAGGTTTACTTTTTTTAACACGGCATCGATATCCGCTGCTGTTCCCCGGCCGCTGATGGCCTGGGTGATCTTCAGGTTATCAATGGCGGAGAGATAGGTATAAAAATTGGGGGTTTCCAGCAGGGAACCGATCTTCCTTCTTTGTTCCGGTGAACCGGGCTGACCAAACCAGCGGAACTCCCCGGAATTAGGCTTGAGCACATCCATTACAATTCCCAGCAGCGTGGTTTTTCCGCTGCCATTGGGACCGAGTATCCCAAATACACTACCCGGGGGTACATCAAAGGATACCCCGTTCAGGGCGCGAACGGGTCCGTAGGATTTGGCAATATTCTGCAACGAGAGAACTATATCCATAACAGGCATTTTCAGTACCCAAGATAAAAGTTTCCGGGCGATCCCCAAGAACAATAATTTAAGTGGTATGTTATGCTGGTTTTGTTAAGTGTAGCAGGAAGTTTTTAGTATGACCTCAGCGTGAGACCCCGGGTTCGGACTCCCGGCTCGCAGCTCGCAACTCGCAGCTCATAGCTAATCAGGTAAAATGGCTAAACTTAGTTAACTTGATAGTGTGATTATTTTAAAATCAGCATGGCAGTTGTACTCATAACAGGAGGAACAGGATTGCTGGGCCGGGCGATTGCCGGGGCCCTAATGGCAAAAGGATATGAGTGTATCATTTTGACCCGTCAGCAAAGAAGCGGTCGGGCTGGTATCCGTTATGCATCCTGGGATCCCCGGAATAATACAATGGATGAGAAAGCCTTGCAGGAAGCGGACTATATCATTCATTTAGCCGGGGCGGGGATCGCCGAGAAAAGATGGACAGCAAAGCGAAAACAGGAGATACTGGACAGCCGGGTGCAAAGCGGCAAACTGCTGGCCGGCAGCCTGCGGCGTATTCCCAATAAAGTAAAAGCGGTAATCAGCGCTTCCGCAACCGGCTTTTACGGGGCCGACCCGGACAACAAGAGCGGGAAACCTTTTACTGAGGAAGACAGGGCCGGGGCCGGTTTCCTGGGGGATACCTGCCGTCAATGGGAAGAGAGTACGGGACTGGTAACGGTATTGAATAAACGATTAGTGATATTCCGGATCGGGATCGTATTGAGCAAAGAGGGCGGGGCTTTAAAAGAATTTTTAAAACCACTCCGGTTTGGAGTGGCAGCCATCTTAGGCAGCGGGAAACAAATGATCAGCTGGATACATATTGATGACCTGGCAGCGCTGTTTATCTATGCGATCGAAAACCCGGAAATAAGAGGAATTTATAATGCCGTGGCACCACAGCCGGTAAGCAACCGGGAACTTACCCTCGGGCTGGCCAGGATGAAAAAACGCCTTTTTATACCGTTGCGGGTTCCGGCGTGGCTCATAAAGTTAGTATTGGGGGAAATAGGCCCTGAGGTCCTGAAAAGCGCAACGGTCAGTAGTGAAAAAATACAGGGGATGGGATTCCGTTTCCACTATCCCGATATCCGCAGCGCCCTCACCAAAGAAGCAACTCAGGCCAGGTAATCCATATTTTCAATTTCGGCGTGGTTGGGATGCCAGATATTACTGAATTCCCCCAGCATTGCGATCCCGTTTTCAAATTCGAGGTTGGGGAGTTTCAGCCGGAGAATATCTTCTTCTCTCACCCTCCTGTACTGCGGATGCAGGGTTCCTCCCTTTGTGCCTGCCGGTTTATCCGGCTCATACTGGTAGGGAGGATCCACCAGGGTGCCTCTTGGGTACATGATCCCGGGAACCCCTTTGCCACGGATATCGAGCTGTTCCGGGTGATCCAGTCCCAGGGTATGCCCGTATTCATGCGCGGCCGTGGTGGAGCCCTGGTACAGGTTTTCCAGTTTGAAATAACCGCTGTTGCACCCCAGCCCGTCCACAAATGAAATATTGCCATGGGCATATTCCTCGATGCGGAAATAGTTATTGACCGGGTCCAGGTTTTGATAAATATCCAAATCGGTGATGACAGGCTCGCATGCTGCGCTGATCCGGAATACGACCCGGTACAGGTAATCCCCGATCATAACCCAGGTATCGGGTTCATTCCACATGGTTTCGATCTCATCCCGGATATACTCCGTCAGGGTTTCCGTTGCCGCGTTTCCATAGGTAATGATGCGGGACCGGATGATGAGTTGTTGTTTTTCAGTTTCTGCTGTTCCCATAGGGTTAAATCCTGTTAATGCGCGGACCTCTTCTTTTAGGCAGTGAATTCAGTTTTATTTCAGGTGTTCCTCCAGGTAATCACTTACTTTCTGGTAAAGGTGAACCCTGTCTTTGCCCAGTACATTGTGCTCATGACCGGGATAGATCATATAGTCCACCTGCACCCCCTTGTCTATACAGGCTCTAACGAAATTTACAGAATGTTGTTGTACCACCACGGGGTCCTGCAGGCCATGGATCAGCAATAATTTACCCTTCAGTTTACCGGCCTGTTTGACCAGGTTGGTCGCTTCATATCCATCCGGGTTCTCAGCAGGGGTATCCATATACCGCTCGCCATACATGATCTCGTAATATTTCCAGTCCATCACCGGTCCGCCGGCCACGGCTGCTTTAAAGATACCCGGGTGATTAAGCATAAAATCCGTGGTCATGAATCCGCCAAAACTCCAGCCAAACAATCCCATCCGGTCTTTGTCAACAAAGGATTGGGATTCCAGGTAACCGACAGCCGCCATCATATCCTCCATCTGGGCTTCCCCCAGTTTGCGGAAAATGGATTGTTCAAAGGCTTTGCCGCGGTTATCACTTCCCCGGGTATCCACGGTAAAGACCACATAACCCCGGGCGGCCATATAGCGAAACCAGTAGTCACCCGCACCGCCATTCCAGCTGTTCAGGATCAGTTGCGCATGCGGTCCCCCGTACCAGTACACAATGACCGGGTATTTTTTATCCGCGGAAAAATTAACGGGTTTGAACAAACGGCAATACAGGCTGTCACCCGCTCCGTTTTTAATGGTAAAGAGGGACAGTTCACCGGTCGCATAATCTTTCAGGGGATTCCCCGCCTGTAACAGGAATCTGGGAGGAGCTTTGGATAATTTTTTTACATCGATCAGTTGTATTGTTCTTGGATTACTGAGGGTACTGAATGCATCGAGTACCGTACTGCCATCGGCGCTTACCTGGGCATTGTGTACACCCGGCAGCGGGGTGATAAGGGTCAGCTTCCCGGTTTTCAGGTTGACGGAACAAAGATTTTTATTGACGGCGGAAAGAACCGTGGAAACAAAAAACAGGTTTTCCCCTTTCGGGTCAAATCCTTTTACTTCCAGCACTTCCCAGTTGCCCTGCGTCAGTTGCCGGACCAGTTTTCCGTTGCTATCATACAGGTAAAGATGATTCCAGCCGTCGCGGTTGCTTTGCCAGATAAACCGCGAGGGGCTGTTTTTTACAAACAGCATAGGTACGAGCGGTTCCACATACCGGTCATCTTTTTCTTCAAACAGGGTTTTTACAAAATCACCGGAAGCGGCATCATACTGGTTCAGCTTCAGGTGATTTTGTTCCCGGTTCAGCACGGCGATAAAAATATATTTGTCATCGGGACTCCAGGCAATATTGGTCAGGTACTGTTCAGCCGGCTGACCTGTTTTCAGCCAGATGGTGGATTCGGTTGCTGTATTGTATACACCCACCCGTACCTGGTGACTTTTATCCCCGGCCATCGGGTATTTGATGAGTTCGGCTTTGGCGGGCCGTTCTGTCCAGTTGATAATGGGATAGTCCGTTACCATGCCCTGGTCCATCCGGTAGAAAGCCAGTTTGGTTCCCTTGTTGCTCCAGAATATTCCCTTGCTGATGCCAAATTCATCCCGGTGAACGGAAGAGGCATAGACAATATCCTTGCTGCCATCGGTGGTTACCTGGCTGCTGTGATTCCCGTCGGAAACAAACAGGTTGTAATGATCAAGGTAGGCGATGAAGCCGGCCGGTCCCTCTTCCGCATTTTCTTTGGTGGCCATTTCTTTTGATAGCAGGGTTTTGTATTTCTTCGTGGCGGGATCGAACTGTATCTTGTTCCCGTTATTGTTCAGGATCCATCCGTCTTTGGCAAAACGGATAGCGGGCATTGTTTTGAATGTATCGGTGCCGGCCTGCCGCATCCATTCGTTTAATACGCTCAATGACAGGAAAGGAGTTTCCTGGCCCGCCAGTTTGTAATTACCCCGCATCCAGTAATCCTGCCCGTTTTGCTTTTTCAGGAAAATATAATCATTACTGCCTTCGAAGAATTGCAGCTGCGCCAGGTTTTCCGGTGCCAGGCTGGTCCTGGCTTTCAGCATGGCGTCTTCGAGGGAGAAGGACTTGTCCTGGGAAATGCTGAGTAAACTATAACCTGTTAGCAATGCGGCAAGCAGAAACTTTTTCATGAGCGGTTGTTTTGGTCATCTAAAGTTAGCGATTATATATGACTGGCGGTCTCGCGCCTGTCATATGCAGCGGCCTCGCGCCTGTCATATGCAGCGGTCTCGCGCCTGTCATATGCAGCGGTCTCGCGCCTGTCATATGCAGTGGTCCCGCGCCTGTCATATGCAGCGGTCCCGGACCTGTAATATGTATTGTTTTATAATCCCTGATCGCCTTTCTCTTTCTTTAACCTGAACCTTTGATGCGTATCTTCCGCAAAGTACTCAGGTATATAGTTGCAAAACCGGGCAGCCATTTCCTTGTCGCAGAAACTGTGTTGATTCAGGCCGGCGTATTCCCTGAAAGAGGAATAGTTCCAGTCACCTGCTCTCCTGCAAAGACCCGCTGCGAGCGGATTCTGATGTATATAGTGGAAGCAGGTAATGGCATATTCCAGGTTTTCTTTTGCCGTATTTTCAAGGAGAGATACTTGCGTGAGGCATTTAGCTTTTGTTTTTTGCCGGAAAATTGAACCCGTTTGCAGGTAACGTGAATTGTAAATCCTGGCATAACTGCTCAGTAGCTTCCTGACCGCATTCGAAACAGGATTCAGCAGGTTGCCACCCTGTCTTTTGAATACCGTGCACTTTTCATCGGTGTGGATCATAAAATGAAAATGATTCGGCATCAGGCACCAGGCAATTGTTGAACAATTCCCCGGGACTAATCTTTTATACAAATTCAGGAAAGTTTGGTAGTCGTTTTCGGTATGGAAAAGTTGTTGCCTGTTATTGCCCTGGTTATAGATATGGTAGAGATGATGGGGGAGGAATTGCATTTTTCATAAAAATATCATGTATAACAAGAGATGCAACGGGAAAAAAACAATCAAATTTTGTTTTTTTCCCGTTGCAGTGAAATTGCCAGGCTGTTTAGTGAAACAGGAAAATATGAAATGACATGACTTTGATGGCTAATGCAGCGGTTGCCGGAAGCGGCTCAATCGCTGGTAAAAATATTCAGGTTGTATAATCTGCAAAAAAATACAAATGTGAATAATAATAGAGCGGGATGTTTTTTCAACTTATCCTTCAGGCTAAGCCAGGGGTGGGCTTTCCCGATGAGGGGGAACTAATTTCAGTATCCCGACCAAGGAACTAATTCCAGGCGCGTGACCGCCAGGAATTAGTTCCGGACTGGTCTGCCGCTTTTCAGTACACTCTGAATTCTTTCCAGTGTTTTCTTTTCACCGCAGAGCGAAAGAAAGGCTTCCCTTTCGAGATCGAGCAGGTATTGCTCAGAAACCAGGCTGGGTTCGCTCAGGTCGCCGCCGCACATGACATAGGCCAGCTTTTTGGCCACCAGTGCATCATGTTCGGTGGCATAGTTGGCAATCTTCATGGCATGGACTCCCGAATACAAGGCCCCGAGGGCGGATTGTCCGAGTACTTTAATATCATTCCGGGGAACCGGAGCAGTATAACCACTGTCAAATATTTCAATCACTGATTTTTTGGCTTCCGCAATCCGGCGCGACTGGTTCATGACCACTTCATCATGGCCCTTGCGGAAGATACCGAGCCCGAATCCTTCGTGGGCTGAAGTGGCGACTTTTGCCGTGGCAATGGAAAGGAAACGGTTCTTCAGGGTAATGGTCTCGGGTTCGTCTTCGTGCATTTCATCGGAAGCCCTCAGTACAAATTCCTTCGTTCCGCCGCCCCCGGGGATCAGTCCCACACCCAGTTCTACCAAACCACTATAGGTTTCCGCTGCCGGGCAACATTTGTCCGCATGCAGGTTCAGTTCACAGGCACCCCCCAGGGTGAGGCCATGCGGCGCCACCACAACGGGAACAGATGAATACCGGGCCCGCATCATTGTTTGCTGGAAAAACCGGATGGCCATATCCAGTTCATCGTAATCCTGTTCGATGGCAAACATAAAGATCATACCCACATTGGCGCCGGCGGAAAAATTAGCGCCTTCATTGGCAATTACGAGTCCCTTATAATTTTTCTCCGCTTTCTCAATACCGGTTTGTATCCCGCTCAATACATCACTCCCGATGCTGCCCATTTTCGTGAACCATTGTAATCCCAGTACCTCATCTCCCAGTTCGTATAAGCGGCAACTGGCATTTTTCCAGATCTGTTTATCGGTATAATTGCTCATCACAATAAACGCCTCACCGCCGGGTAAGACCTTATATGTTTTTGTAGCAGGGTCAAAGCAGTATTTCTTTCCGCCTTCTATTTTATAGAATGACTTATTGCCCGCCGCGATCATTTCCTCCACCCAGGGGGCGACCTTGTATCCCGCGGCTTTCATGGCCTCCGTTGTTTTTACCAGGCCCAATACATCCCAGCTTTCAAAAGCGCCGATCTCCCAGCCAAAGCCGGCCATCATCGCATCATCCACGCGGTAGAGTTCATCGCTGATTTCCGGAATACGGTGAGAAATATAGGAAAACAGGCCATAATGGAAGAGACGATAAAACTCACCAGCCTTGTCCTGGCCCGCAACCAGCATTTTCAGGCGGGTATATAAATCATCAACCGGTTTAGCGGCATCCAGGGAAGCAAACTTTGGCTTTACCCTTGGTGCATATTCCAGGGTTTCCAGGTTCAGGGTGAGGATCTCTTTTTCCCCGCCGGCTCCCTTTGTTTTTTTGAAGAAGCCCTGGCCGGTCTTATCCCCGAGCCAGTTATTCGCCACCATTTTATCTAACCAGGCCGGGATGGCAAACTGGTCCCTTGCTTCATCAGCCGGACAATTATCCGCCACTCCTTTTGCTACTTTCACCAGGGTATCTATTCCCACTACGTCAGCGGTCCGGAAAGTAGCTGATTTGGGCCGCCCGATCACGGGACCGGTCAGCGCATCTATTTCATCAATACTCAGTTTGAGTTTCTCCTTTACGTTCATGATCGCCATCATCCCGAATACACCAATCCGGTTGGCGATAAAGGCAGGCGTATCCTTGCAAAGCACCGTTGTCTTGCCGAGGTAGAGATCCCCGTAATTCACCAGGAAATCCACAATGGCCGGATCGGTATGCGGGGTAGGGATGATCTCGAGTAAACGCAGGTAGCGCGGCGGGTTGAAAAAGTGGGTGCCGCAAAAATGTTTTTTGAAATCCTCACTGCGCCCTTCGGCCATCAGGTGAATGGGAATTCCGGAAGTGTTGGAACTGATCAGGGTACCGGGTTTCCGGTATTGCTCCACCTGCTCAAATATTTTTTGTTTGATATCCAGCCGCTCGACCACTACTTCAATAATCCAGTCACAACCGGCAATATCTTTCATATTATCGTCAAAATTTCCGGTCGTGATTTTTTTCACCACATCTTTATGGTAAACCGGGGAAGGATTGCTTTTGATCGCAGCGGCCAGTGCATCATTCACGATCTTATTTTTATCAGAGGGCTTTGCGAACCCACCTTCAGGGGGCAGGGGGGCCATATCCAGCAATAACACCTGTACCCCCACTCCTGCAAAATGACAGGCGATCCGGGATCCCATCACCCCGCTTCCTAATACAGCTACTTTTTTAATGGCACGCTTCATAGATTCAGTTTTATTTCCGTAATGGAGAAATAGTAATTAGTTAGCTATGCAACTAATTGAAAATCGAAGATAAGATTTTTTGGCAACCGGGAAAATTGCGCTTATTCTTTAGTCAAACTCAACCGGGGGGAGGCCTTTTTTCTGCCATTCATGCCGGTAACGACGGATCATTTTCTTATTGTTTTTGACGCCCACACTGCTGCTCATCCCGCTCAGTGCGATCCGGAGCAGGTAATTGATAGCGGAGCGGTCCCGCTGCCGTATGAAGAAAACATGGCCGGTGCGTGATTGGTTACGGTTCCGGATCACAAAACTGTTGGCGGCAAAACTGATCAGCCGGGTCAGGAAAACCTGTTTTTCATCCTTGCCGGTTTTCAGGAAACGAATCTTCAGGTCTTCATAATACATTTTCATTTCTCCCAGGGAAAGGTATTCCCTTCCCAGCACGCGCATCGTGAGGGTATCAAATTTCCCTGAAAGCAGTTTCAGTGAGGTGAGCGGGACCAGCGCAGGATTCAGTACGGTAATATCACCGGGTTTTGCCCTGAGGCTCATCCGGAACCCGCCCAATGAATCGGTGTAGGATTCTTTCAACCGCAATTGCACCCAGAGGGAATCCATTACATAACCCGTGGCCCGGATGGTCAGGCTGTCGGTGGGCCGGCGCCCGTGATTTTTTACATTCAGTAAAGTGATATCCATCCGGGTTACCGGTACGGTACCTGCTGCATTTGTTTTATCACTGAATTCGGTATAATCTGCCCGGGCCTGGCTGAGTTGTAGGGTATCGGCGGAAATGGGGAAGGGGATTTTCCGGAGCATGTCCGCCGGTAAGGGTTTGATCGCTCCGGCGGCAAAGGGCAGGCGTTTGTCTTTGTAATCCGTGAACCAGGCGCCTTCAATAGTTACTTTCCCGATCCGGAATACACTGTCACGGATAAAACTGTCCTTGTCGATCGGCCCGATCTTCATGGGTCCGCTGCCGGTGCTGATATAGTCTTTCCTGAATTTCTGCCGCGCCATAAAGGAATCCCGGGAGACCGTGGGGGTATTCGTAAGTGAATCCAGTGAAAGCATATTGGTTAACTGGCTGTACCCGGCATTTTTCCATCGTAATTGCGTTACCCCGTCTTTATAATCACCCGTAAACCCTTCGAGGATAAACCGGTTGTTGTCAGCCACCAGTTTATTGGGATCCGTAAAAGTTTCTTTCCGGATATCCAGTTCTCTTATACCCGCCTCTTCAATACGCAGCGTGCCCTGCTTCTTTCCAATGCTGTCAATGATAAAATGCCGGGCACTGAATGCGGTGATGCCGGCTGACCAGTCGGAGGGTTCATCGCCCGCCGGGTGAAAGACCAGGTCCTTTAGTTCAGCGGCAATCTCCCCGTCGCCCGCATCAAAATGTTTTCCTTTCACCGTGGTAAAATTGAAATGGTCCAGGTTGAAATCCATTTTTCCCGCGGTAAGGATCATCGCCTTATCTTCCTCCTTTATCCGTAATTTATCTATACGCACCCCGTTGTCATTTTCAAGGGTGCCGTACCAGTTGATATGAAGGGTACCCTGTTCATTTTGCTGACTAAAACGGATATCGGGCTGGCGGATCAGCAATTGACTGATCTCCGTTTCAGGCAATACCCATTTTTTCCCGGCGCCCCGGAGGGATGCAGAAAGAAAAGGCCGCTCTATAACCAGGTCGCTGACCCGATATTTTCCCTGCAGCATCGCATTGATATCAGGGACACCCTTCAGTTCCGGGATGCGGATCTCCGTATTATTCCCGTCTTTGTTGTATTTGTATTGCAGGTGATCGAGGGTGGAAGACTGCCCATCCGCAACACTGTATTTTTTTACTGTAATCCTGCTGGTTGGGTCCGTGATTTCCAGGTCTGCCCCGCTGATCACAGGGTTCTTCAGCCGGATGGGATGGCCCGGTTCTTCAAGGAATTCATCTGCTGACAGGTGGTGGATAAAGGTCCGGATCGTTCTCCCGCCCCTCGAGAGGGAAAGGGAGGTGCCGGCCCCTTCCAGTTGCTTTAATTCAATAACCGGTTTCCGCTCTTGTGCCGGTTTGCCTGTTCCGGGGAGCAGCAGCTGCACATCGGCCTTATCCCAGCGTATGCCTGTTGCCGTTATATCCCCTGTTTCTTCGTCGGTCAGTACATCATCCACCGCCGCATTCTCCGCCCGGATGTCCATCCGGCGCTCATTGTCAGTCACCTGTACTTTTTTAGCCAGCAGGGAGCCGCCCGGCCGGCCGGCGTATCTCACTTCGTCCAGCCGGATAAGCAGGTGACCCGCCCGGATCCTGCCCGAAGCAAAGTCCAGCCTTTCCACCGCATGTTCGATGGCCTTTGCTTTCCGGGCTTCGAAAAGTGTTTTGGTCTGAATGGTCATGGATGCATCCTCCAGCGATACAGAATTGTTATTCTTTAAACCGATACCGATATGGCCTTTTACAATCTGCATCTTATCCAGCCGGATCAGTTGGCCGATTTCTCCCAGGGTGGTGAAAATGCTTTTTTTCCCGTTGGGCTTTGCAGGCAACTGATCCGCGTTGTAATTTATGATGGGATGAAAAAGAGTCGCGTGACGGGCTTTTAGTTGCTGGTTGAATACCAGGTCATCCCAGGACAGGCCGCTCAGTTCAAAACGGGGAATGCTGAAACGGTTAATGATCCGGCCCCCAGACAAGGAATGGAATGTAAAACGATCGAGAATGACCCGGTCTTCTTTTATCAGGATGCTGTCAAAATTCAGTTTATACGTGCTGTCCCGGATAAAATTCTCAAAATTGCGGATCGCCAGCGCCACACGCTTAACGGTTAAAGGCCGGGGGGATTGACGGGCCACAAGCAGCCCCTGCAATTCAAAAGTATTGCGGGTAAAATTGTAAGAAGCCAGGCGGCCGTCGGTATTGGTATTGATATGAAAGTCGGCATTGTTAACCACCACGAATCCCAGTAAAAGGTCACCCGTCAGTTGCTGCACGATCTCTTCCAGCCTCGGCCCCTTTTTTTCTCCGGGTTTCCTTTTTATGTTTTCCACTTCGAGATCAAAACGGGGATTGGCGCAATACACGGAATCGGCTTTGATGACTTCCGAACGATACAGGGTGTCAAAATCAATACGGCTCAGCCGGAGTGTATCCACAAATACCCGGAAGCGGGAGCGGGCCCCTTCCTTTTGCTCGGCAGCGATGGTGCAACTGTCAAACTCCACCTGTTTTTCTTTCAGGTTGATCCGGAAATGACTGAAAGAAAGACGGTGACGACCATCCGGGAACAGGATATCCTGCTGCCGGCTGCTCAGCACCAGGTTATCAGTGAAAAATAATTTTTCTTTTCCGTTCAGGTTGCTTTTATCCACTGACAGCTTATCAATATGAAAATGAATATTACTGATGGTCAGGGGCAGTTGCCCGGGCTGTACCTTATTGATCAGGGTGAACCGGGCTCCTTCGATCTGGAAGCGGTTGACCTTAAGCGCCTGCAGCGCTTCCTGGATGGAAGTATAAATTTTACCCAGTTCCCCCGGAATTGAGACTTCTTTTTTGCTGTCTTTCTCCGGGAGCGGTTTCAGTCTTGTCACCACTATTTCCGGCTGGTCCAGGTTCAGGGAATCAATCAGTAATTTTTTATCGAAAAGGATGGGCAGGATTTCCTGTACGGATAATTTGATATGCCTGACTTGAAAACGGTAGGCGGTAATGGCATTCACCGAATCGGCGCTGTAGATAACCGCGTTCTGCAATTCCACTTTCCGGCTGAACCAGCTGAAGCGGAATTTTTCAATCTTCATTTTGAGCCGGCCTTTTGACCTTGACTCCACCAGGTCCTGAACAATCTGTTTCGCGTTGTAGTTGATCCAGCTATGAAAACCGGCGAATAATACGAGCAGGATACCGGTCAGTATGCCGGTAAATTTCAGTATTTTCTTTCCCGGGAATAAGGTCGTCAAGGTGCGGAGAAATTTTAGTATGAATTTACTGAAATTGAAGGGCCCGCAAATGAAAACCCCCGTTTATCAGTTGAATAAACGGGGGTTAAAGGAAATTTAACGATTAACTGACAGGAGATCCCGGGTCAATCACTGTTCCCGGTTGTATAAAATGCAGTTTACCGGCCTTGTCCTCTGCCATCAGGATCATGCCGTTGCTTTCAATTCCCCTCATTTTGCGGGGTGCCAGGTTAGTCACCACCGTTACCTGCCGGCCTACGATCTCTTCCGGCTGGTAATGCAGGGCAATACCACTTACAATGGTACGGGTTTCCGAACCCAGGTCCACGGATAGTTTCAGCAGTTTATCCGCTTTTTCCACTTTCTCCGCAGCAACGATTGTTCCCACTTTAAGTTCAATTTTAGCAAAATCGTCAAAGTTTATCTCCGGTTTCGAAGGGGTTTCTTTTTTGACTTCTTCCCCGCCGTCCGGGGGAGAAGCTTTTTTCGGTTCTTCCATTTTTTTCAATCCGCTTTTTAATTTTTCAATCTGGGCTGTTATTTCAGTGTCTTCTATTTTCCGGAATAATAACTGCGGCTCCCGCAGGCTGTAGCCCACGCGCAGGAGTTTCATGTCGCCCCCGTTTTCCCAGTCCAGCAGTTTCTCCACCACCTTCATCAGGTGGATCATTTTCTTCGCCGTATTGGGCAGGAAGGGATTGACCAGGATGGCCAGGTTGGCAGTCAGTTGAAGACATACATGCAATGTGTTGTCAATTTTTTTCTGCAATTCCGGCTTTTCGGCAAGGCTTTTTGCCAGTATCCAGGGTTCTTTTTTCTGCATGTACTGATTGCCTTTCCGGGAAAGATCGATCAATTCAAACAGGGCTTCCCTGAATTTATATTCTTCCAGCAGGGTCTCAATCCTTGTCTTTGCATTCCGTATATCTTCCGCCAATCCCTGATCGGTTTCGTCTGAAAGTTCTTCATGGAGCCTGGGGACCTTACCGCCGCATAACTTATGCGTCAGCACCCAGGTGCGGTTGACAAAATTGCCGAAGATGGAAACCAGTTCACTGTTCACCGCGTCCTGGAATCCTTTCCACATGAATTCACTGTCCTTGGTCTCAGGGGCGATCTGGGTGAGATAATACCGGAGCATATCCACACACTGGGTACCGCCGTTTTCGGTCTTTACAAAATCATTGATATAATCCCGCATATCCAGTTTCCAGTTGCGGCTGGTGCTCATCTTGTCACCTTCAAGGTTGAGGAACTCATTGGCCGGCACATTTTCCGGCAGGATATTGTCGTGCAGTTTCAGCATCAGCGGGAAGATGATACAGTGAAATACAATATTGTCCTTCCCGATAAAGTGAACCAGTTTGGTATCTTTTTCATACCAGAAGGGTTTCCAGTCCTTCTGGTGATCCAGGGCCCATTGCCGGGTGGCGCTGATATAACCGATCGGGGCGTCAAACCAGACATAGAGGACCTTGCCCGCAGCTTCGGGGAGAGGGACCTTGATCCCCCAGTCGAGGTCCCGGGTTACTGCCCTGGATTGCAGACCACCTTCGATCCAGCTTTTGCACTGGCCGATTACTGTGGGGCGCCAGTCATCCTTATGCTGTTCGAGGATCCATTTCCGTAAAAAATTTTCATGTTTGCCGAGGGGCAGGTACCAATGCGATGTCTTTCTTTTCACCGGGGCCTTGCCGCTCAGGGTACTGACCGGGTTGATCAGTTCATCGGGACTCAGGGTACGGCCGCAGGTCTCGCACTGGTCGCCAAATGCCCGGTCGCTGCCACAGTTGGGGCAGGTGCCTTTGATATAGCGGTCTGCGAGAAAGGAATTGGCTTCCTCATCAAAATACTGTTCGGTTTCTTTTACTTCCAGTTCGCCCCGGTCGTTTAAAAAAGTAAAAAATTCCTGTGCTGTTTCGTGGTGAATGGGTTCACTGGTACGGTGATAGATATCAAAGCTCATGGACAGATCTTCGAAGTCCTGTCTCATGGCCTCGTGGTATTTATCAATAATCGCCCGTGGCGTGGTGCCTTCCCTCGTGGCCTGGATCGGAATGGCCGTGCCGTGTTCATCACTGCCGCATACAAATACCACCTCTCTTTTCTGTGCCCGCAGGTAACGGGCATAAATATCAGCCGGGATATAGGCCCCGGCCAGGTGTCCCACATGCTTCAGCCCGTTGGCATAGGGCAGGGCCGAAGTAATTAAGTATCGTTTGGGGGGGGTCATTTTATACTCGCTTTAATAGCCTGCAAAAATACCGGAATCAGGATCATTGCCCAAAAGGATGATTTCTGATAACTTTAGCGTTCAACTACAACTAATTTGATGAAAAAGCTTTTTTTACTGATGTTGATCAGTTCCGGGCAATCCCTCTTTGCCAACGACGGCGTATTCTATGCCATGGGCAATACCCTGATCCCGTTAAAGGAAACAACGGTTCAACTGAAGAAAGAGATCCTCAGCCTGGAGCGGAGGGGCGACTGGATGCAGGTGGATATTTATTTTGAATTTTTTAATCCCGGGCCGGAAAAGGAACTGACCGTGGGCTTTGTGACCCCGCCGGCGATGGGTGATTTCCCCGAAGAAGAAGCCGCTCACCCGCAGGTAAAAGACTTTATGGTAATGGCGGATAACCATATCCTGCCCTATAAAATCGCCCAACTGAAGGAAACCGGGTTTACGATCAGCAATAAACTGGCGGACGGGCATGATTTTGTTTACCATTTCACGGTCCGTTTTGCCAAAGGACTTACGGTTATACGGCACAGTTACCTCTATCGCGGCGGTGCCACGGTCGATACAAAAAATGATTTTTTTTACCGGCTTACGACCGGCACTTCCTGGGCCAATGGCGCTATCGGGGATTTTGAACTGAATATCAGCATGGGGGATGATTGCTATTTTGCGATCCCCGCTGCTTTTGGTGCGGCACCGGTCAGCTGGACCCTGGTGGGGGTCGGGCAGATCAGCCCGGTCCTTGTTCACAATCCATATGATGAGGAAGGGGGCGGAAGCCGCCTGCGGATGACCCTGATCCGGAAGGGGAAACTGCAATTACGGCAAACTGATTTCCGGCCGCAAAAAGACCTGGCACTGACCATCTTTCAGCCGCACAGCGAAGTAGCCTTGTGGTGCGATAAAAAGTTAACAAATGAATTGGCCGGTTACCCTGAATTGCTCTGGGGAGATTCGGTGGAGGCCGCGGTACATGCTTTATCGGGTCAGCAGCTCCGGCTCTACCGCAACCTGAATGTGGCCCGGTCCGGTTATGCATTTAAAGATGAAAGCCTGAGGAAAGCGTTTTCGACTTATAACTGGTACCTGCCCGATCCGGCGATTAAACCTGAAAATGCCCCCGATCACTATGTTTCGAAAGAACTGATGAAACTGATCATAACGGAAGAGAATAACCGGAAACAAAAAACCGGTACGGAATAAACATCAGGTTATTTGCAGAAATAATAGAGCCAAAAGCATGGTTGCCGGTCTTCCCGTCTTCCGGTCTTCCCGACTTTCCGAATTCCCGTCTATTCTCAATAGCGACTTATGAGTTTCTTGCTTATTTTTCGTTTGTGTTTTAGCATCCAGTCCAGGTAATCCGGTTCGGCGAATGCATTGTCCCAGCTGTTGTGGTTTACACCGGGGTATTCCGAGTACTTCACTTCGGCCTTTAATTTTTTGAGTTTGTCCACCATATCCCGGGACATTTTTACATCCACCACCACATCCGCTGCCCCGTGAAAAACCCAGAAAGCGGTTTTAGTGACTCTTTTATCATATTCCTGAACATTTCCGCCCCCACAGATAGGCAGGGCGGCAGCATAGATACCCGGGTAACGGAAAACGGATTCAAAACTGCCCATACCGCCCATGGACAAACCGGTGATATAAACGGATGCCGGGTCCACGGCTTCTTCGCTCATTATTTTTTTTACCAGTTCATTGGCGGCTGTGAGGGGCCAGTTGGCTTCCCCGCTGTAGTCCAGTTTGAATTGGACGGGTTGTACGGTTCTGTCAATCGTGGAGGCAGCCCAGAAAGATTCATCCGGGCATTGCGGGAAAAGAATGATGGCCGGAAATTTCTTCCGGTTTTCTGCGGACAGGAAAAGTTTGGCTCCATGAGTCAGTTGTTTCTCATTGTCCTTTCCCCTTTCTCCCGCGCCGTGCAGGAAAAGAAGGAGCGGGTATTTCTTTGTTTTATCATAACCTTCCGGGTAGAGGATCCGGTAAGGCAATGTTTTCCCTTCGGCAAAAACAAACTCTTTCCGTTCATACAACACAAAGGCCGGGTTAAATACCGGTCTCTTCAGCAGTCCCTGCTGGTCCAGCCAGTCGGTAAAGCGGTTGATCCAGTTATCGGAAGGCAGGTTTTGTTTTCGCATGCCGAATCCATGCCCGCCCATCGCATACATATGCAGTTCAGCGGATTGTTTGGCTTCTGACCAGTAATTATACAGGTTCACACTATGGGGGGCCAGCCCAAGCGCATCATCGCTGGCAGCGGTGATAAACAGCGGGGGTGCCCCGGTACCCACAGTTCCATACATTTCTTTCGGGAAAAAGGGATATACCGGCGCTGCAAAATCAGGTTTATTTTCATTCTTGTAATTGAAGAGAGCCGCGGAAGCAAGGGTGCCGCCGGCGGAAAACCCCATGATGCCGATCCGGTCGGCCAGTACATTATATTCGGCGGCATGTTTGCGGACATAAGCAATCGCCGCTCTCCCGTCCGCGATCGCAAGGGGTATGACCTTTCCTGTTTCTTCTTCAAACTCTTTTTTTCCCATTTTCGCGGCTACTTCCGCAGTCGGGTCATTGCCTGTTGTATGGGCCAGCCGGTATTTCAGTACAAAACAGGTTACTCCTTTTTGCTGCAATGAGCTGGCCACATCAAAACCCTCGCTGTTGATGGACAGGGCAAAAAAGGCACCCCCCGGACAAATGATCACCGCTGTCCCATTGGCTTTGCCGGCTTCCGGCTGAAAAACTGTAAGACTGGGTTGTACGACATTATATACGACTTTGGTTTGCCACATGTTCTGGTCATTCACCGCTTCATTCCAGTTCCAGGTTTCAGAGCCGGGTGCGGCTCCGTCATACAAGGGGATAACCTTTTGCTGTGCCTGAAGAAGGATTGTACTGAACAGGATAAGCAGGAGGGAAACTGATTTTTTCATACAGCATTTTTTTTCAGGATCTAAAAGTAGTGTCAAGTTAATTATCTTTTGCGTATTCCCGCTTGCGATAAACTATTAACTGGCAGCTAAAAACTACGGGACCAGTCGTTCAATGCTAACTCCGGGTTTCAAAACCGTGGTTAGGATGCCGGGTAAACGGGCCAGGCTGCTCATTTTTCAGCGCCTGTCACAGGAAATTAAACAAAGAAATAATACTTTTAGTTTATGATTAAGATTCCTCCTTATTTGCAGAAAGGTGATACCGTTGGATTGGTTTGCCCCGCCGGCTATATGCCCTTTGAGAAAGTGAAGACCTGTGTGAACACACTGCAGGACTGGGGCTATAATGTGAAAGTGGGCAATACGGTGGGAGGAGGTTCTGCCACTTATTTTTCCGGTACAGATGAGGAACGGCTCCGTGATTTTCAGCAAATGCTGGATGATGAGGAAGTGAAAACGGTTTTATGTGCCAGGGGCGGGTACGGGACCGGGCGGATCATTGACCAGATCGATTTCAGGAAATTCAGGAAAGCGCCCAAATGGATCGTGGGATACAGTGATATTACCGTCCTGCATTCACATTTGTACAGCAATTATTATATCGCTTCCCTGCATGCACCGATGGCTGCGGCGTTCAATGAGGAGGGATTTAAGAATGAATATGTGTTATCCCTGAAAAATGCCCTGGAAGGAAAGAAGATAAAATACCAGTGCGCTATCCACGAGTTGAACCGCCGGGGCGAAGCCATCGGGGAACTGCTGGGCGGCAACCTGGCCCTGCTGGCCCATCTTGTGGGGACGGATTCGGATATCAAAACACGGGGGAAGATCCTTTTTATTGAAGATGTGGGGGAACAGTTGTATAACCTGGACCGTATGCTGTACCAGTTAAAAAGGAGCGGTAAACTGTCCCGCCTTGCCGGGCTGATCTTTGGCGGGTTTACGGATACAAAAGATACGGACCGGCCCTTTGGAAAAACGGTTTTTGAAATACTCCGGGATATAGTACGTGAATATGACTACCCGGTTTGTTTTGACTTTCCCGTCAGTCATACCGACCGCAATTATGCATTGAAAATAGGAGCGGGCTACAAACTCAAGGTCGGGAAGACCAAAGTGATACTGGAGGAATAAAAAAACCGTCCCGCATGACCGGGACGGTTATCCTTAACCGGGAATCACACGGTTTCCAGCTTTTCCCTGCTATGCTGTTTGGGCATGGCTTCTTCGGGATTCACACCAAGACTGTTGGCAACGGCCATTCCGAGCCCGATATCAGCCCGGAAGAAATGACAAAGCTGGCGGTTGATGATCTCCCCTTTTTTCGGTCCATCGATTCCTTTCATGGCGCCGGTGATATTGCTGACCAGGTTCTTCTTGTCGTAGTCACTTAATACATCACGATAGAAAATACCGGGCTGTGTATAGTGATCATTTTCACCTTCACCGTTCCGGTCATACCAGTCCGCTACCTGGGAATCCAGTGTCCAGGAAGGTTGTTTATAGTCTTCATCGGGTTTAATATCATCAAAACTGTTGGGATAATAATTGGGGGACTTGCCGCTGTTCCCGTCCACCCTCATTTTTCCGTCCCGCTCGTAATTGTTAACGGCAAAGGGGCATTTGTTGACCGGTATCTGCTCATAGTTCGCTCCCAGCCGGTAGCGGTGTGCATCGGGATAAGAGAGGATCCGCCCCTGCAGCATTTTATCCGGGGAATAACTGATCCCGTCCACCACATGGGCCGGGGCGAAAGCAGCCTGCTCCACTTCGGCAAAATAATTCTGCGGGTTTTCATTCAGTTCCAGTACTCCCACCTCTATCAGCGGAAAATCCTTATGGCTCCAGACCTTGGTCAGGTCGAAAGGATTCCACTTATAGTTCCGGGCCTGTTCTTCGGTCATGATCTGCACTTTCACATTCCATTTCGGAAAATCGCCCTTGTCAATGGCCTGAACGAGGTCGCGCTGGGCCCAGTCAGGGTCTTCTCCTTTCATTTTTACGGCTTCTTCATTGGTGAAATTTTTAATACCCTGGGCGGTTTTGAGATGGAATTTCACCCAATACCGTTCATTGTTGGCATTGATAAAACTGAAGGTATGGCTGCCGTAGCCATTCATGTGGCGGTAACTGTACGGCGTACCGCGGTCGCTCATCAGGAATAGTACCTGGTGCAGGCTTTCCGGGTTCAGGCTCCAGAAATCCCACATCATGGCCGGACTCTTACAATTGGTATAGGGATCCCTTTTCTGGGTATGAATAAAGTCGCTGAATTTTTTCGGGTCCTTGATAAAAAAGACCGGGGTGTTATTGCCCACCAGGTCCCAGTTGCCGTCTTCGGTATAGAATTTCATTGCAAAACCGCGGGGATCTCTTTCGGTATCCGCGCTTCCTTTTTCACCTCCCACGGTGGAGAAACGTAGGAAGGTCTTTGTTTGCTTGCCGATTTGGCTGAAGAGTTTTGCCCGGGTATATTTTGTGATATCCTGCGTTACGGTAAAGGTACCGTATGCGCCGCTGCCTTTCGCGTGTACCACCCGTTCCGGGATCCGTTCCCGGTTGAAATGGGCCATTTTCTCGTGGAGGATAAAGTCCTGCAGCAGCAGGGGTCCCCGGGCACCAACGCTCATGCTGTTCTCGTGCTCGTAGTAGGGGATACCGGAGGCAGAGGTCAGTTTTTTCTTTTCGCTCATAATATGCTTTTTAGAATGGTTAAAGGAATACACAAATTTGAGGCAGTTCGTATTATAAATCAAATTGATTAAATTTATATTCTAATAGTCAAAATCTATATTATGACATTGGTACAACTGGATTATATCGTGGCCGTGGATACCTGGCGGCATTTTGCCACAGCGGCAGAAAAATGTTTTGTGACCCAGCCGACCCTTAGCATGCAGATTCAGAAACTGGAAGAGGAACTGGGGGTGACGATCTTTGACCGGAGCAAGCAGCCGGTGGTGCCGACGGTAACGGGGACCGAGATCATTGACCAGGCCCGGGGGATCCTGGCCGGCCGGAACCAGTTGCTGGAAACAGTCCAGGAAAGGAAAGGTATGCTGGTGGGTGAACTGCGGATCGGGATCATACCCACATTGGCCCCCTACCTGCTTCCTTTGTTCGTACAGCCCTTTACCCGGAAATACCCGGATGTAAGGCTGGTGGTGCATGAAATGATGACCGAGCTGATCATCGCCCGGTTGCGGGAAGGAAAGATCGATGCAGGTATCCTGGTTACTCCTTTGCAGGAACCGGGTATTAAAGAATATGTGCTTTTTTACGAGGAACTGATGGCCTATGTATCCCGTAAAAATGCGGTGTACCAGAAAACATATGTATTGCCACAGGATATTGATCCCGGGAAACTCTGGTTGCTGGAAGAAGGACATTGCTTCCGTTCCCAGATCGTGAATCTTTGCGAACTCCGGAAGATCAGCCGGGAAAACAGTCATTTTGATTACGAAGCAGGCAGCATTGAAACCCTTCGCCGCATGGTGGAAATGAATGACGGGATTACCATTCTGCCCGAACTGGCCACGCTTGACATGCCGCCCCGTCAAACCCAGTTACTCCGGCCGTTTAAAAAACCATCCCCTATGCGGGAGGTTAGCCTGGTGGTACACCGCAACCTGGTGAAAAAAAGACTGATCGATGTATTGCAGCAGCAGATCCTGCTGACCATACCGGAAAAGATCCGGAAAAACAAAACACCCAATGTAGTGCCGGTGGAATTATAAAGCCAGGACAGAGTCCAGTTTCTGCACGGTCTCCGTGTACTTGTAAAGATCGTTGTGACTGCCACCTTTAATAGTGACCAGCTCGTCTGCCGGTTTTAATAAGGACTGTAAACGCTTCGAATTTTTATAGGGCACAACTCCGTCTGCAGTGCCGTGAAAAATAGTGACAGGCGCTTTCACCAATTTCAGGTACTCATGCGTGGGCAGTTCATAATGCAGCATCCACCGGACAGGGTAAACGGGCAGGTAATGACTGACCACGGCGGGAAAATCATAATAGGGGGTTTCGAGTATCAGTCGCCTGCAATCCCTTACGGAGGCCAGTTGCGCGGCAATACCGGTGCCCATACTTTTCCCGTAAATAATAATACTGTCGGCCGCAAACCGCCGGATGGCCAGTTTATAGACCTGCAGGGCCCAGTCATAAAGTTTTTCTTCCGTCAGTTTGCCGGTACTCTTTCCAAAGCCTGGATAATCAATCATCAGTACCTGGTAGCCGTGCCGGGTGAAATAAGGAATATATTTCGCATACCAGGAGATATTCCGCTTGTTGCCATGAAAATAAAGCACCACCCCTTTGGTTACCGGCCCGGTACTGGCAAAATCCACCAGGTTCAGGGTGTCTTCCTGGTCGAGCGGAATAGAGATATCCTTATGGGGCTGCGGGAAATTATAATGATAGGTCCGGTTCAGCGTCACGGGATGAAATAATATAGCGTCCTGCAGGAAATACAGGGCCATGCCACCAACCAGGTACACAACCAGCAGGGTCCAGGCCCATTTGATCCATTTCTTTTTTTTCATTCCGCAAATATCAAAAAGATTATGAAACACCTGCGGAGTTTTTATTGTTATGGTGGCGGAATAGTAAAAGGCCCGCAGGCGCATTAAAACCTGCGGGCCTCCGGAATGGGTAAGGGTTGTGTTTTTAATTGCTCCGGTTGATATAGGCTCTTACTCCATACAGGGCATTGTTACTGATTTCTTCCAACAGGCAATGAATAATATTGTCGTCAGAAGGAGGCGCATCTCTCCGGCGGTTAACCTGTTTCAGGTCTTCTTCAGATAAGGCCCGCTCATCACCGGTGAAGCTACTGAATTGGGTACTCCAGTTGTGGGTGGCGCTATACAGTTCGGTCCATTCACGACGACCGTTTTCATCCCGGACGGACACGCGCAACAGGGCATTGGAATAAAGCTGGCGTTCAGTTTGGGTGATGGTCGCTTTTACTTTAGCATATTGTTTTACAATACTGTCCGGGCGGTACACGGTTTCTTTTACTACTACCTCCCTGGATACCTTGCGGGTTCGTTGTTCTTCCCGGGGGCGGCCGATTTCCATCCCTGTCATTTGCAGGATGATCTCTTTGTCCACCCTGATTTTTTTTCCGCGGGCCTCCCAGCCGGAAAAATAGCGGACAAATTCATTGCCGCTGTTTTGCTGCAGCCTGCTGATCAGCTCATCGTCCAGGTTATTGTTCCCCACCCGGTAAGCGCTGTACACAAAACCGCCTTCCTGCTGCATCGGGACGATCACGACATTGGTCACAGCATATTCAAAGACCTCGTTCATTTTCAGGATGGCTTCCCGGTCGCCGGGCCTGAAATTCAGCACTGCCTGGAATTCCCGGTACGCATCGCGGTAACTCTGTTTGTTATAATGCTGCATAAAGGCGAGTCCTCTTTCGTAACGGGTATCGCCGGCTTTTTCCCGGTAGGTAACCAGGGAAGATGAATAATCTTCCGGGAGCACAATGCGGAACAGATCCGGTACGCGGCGGATGGCTTCGTACATTTTTTGCAGGGAAATATATTCGTAGCAGATCCATTCCCATTTCAGCTCATTGTTGCTTTCGCTGAAAGAGCGGATCCGGCTTTCGTGATCGTTCACGGCATAGGTATAGGCATTGCGGAGGGTGGAGAGCAGTTTGGGATCGCCGGGATCTTTCTGCAGTTTTTTAGCGGCCAGTTCAACGGCCTCGTCGTACCGGCCTTTTTGATATAGTTTGCCGGCCGATTTACAGGATGCCATCAGCAGTACCAACCCGGAAAATAATAAAGTGTAAAGTTTAAGTTTCATATACACCTCCTTTTCCTATAAGACGTTCAAATAGCAGTCCGGTTAACAAATGCCAGGGGTAATTAGCCAATCCTTAACAAATGGAGCCGCCTCAGTATTTCAGGATATCGCGGATGAAATTATGGTATTCATCAAAGCCGGGGAGATTATTATGCCCGCCCCCGTGTATGCGGATTAATGTCACCCGTTGCGGGTTTAGCTTCTGGAGGGCCACGCTGTGCCGGATCGGGATCAGGAGGTCGCGGGTGCCGTGAATGATATAGGTATGGCATTTTACCCGGGGCAGCCATAGGTCGGTACGCAGGTGAAAGCGGAGTACGATCCGCAGGGGGAGGATCGGCAGGAACCGTTCTGTTACCCGCAAAAAATTAAAATAAGGCGCATCGAGGATCAGGTAACGGGGACTGTTGTCCGAAGCCAGTTTGGTGGCAAAGCCGCTGCCCATACTCCGTCCGTATACGATCAGGTGGTCTTCGGGATAGGTTTCTTTTAGCGTATCATACACATACTGCATATCGGTCAGCATTTCTTTTTCGCTGCGTTTCCCGGTACTCTTGCCAAAACCCCGGTAATCCAGCAGCACCACATCATAGTTATAGCGGTAAAAATCTTTTGCATAGCGGGCCCAGCCCTTGATGCTGCGGGTATTGCCATGAAAATAAAGGATCAGTCCCTTCGGGTTTTCCCGGAAAAAATGCAGCCCGTTGATCCGGACACCCGGTTCGATATCGAAGAAATATTCCCGGAAAGGGGCATCGTATTTGAACTGAAAATCCTGCTTTAATTTCTCGGGTTTAAAAATCAGTTTTTCCTGGAAGAAATAGGCCAGTACAGACAAGGAAGCTATGATAATAACGATATACCAGATAAAAGGCGGCAAGGAATGCAGTTTTGGTGTACGTTACAATATTACGTTAATTATTGATGAGAAGATTGTTGTTGGCCGGTAGCCTATAGCCGTTAACTCTAAACCAATAGCTCAAAGCCATTAGCCCGAACCGGTGCGGGCTTGCATTTTCTGGTATCACGCCAATAATAAATAATCAGTCAATTAATAATAAGCTTCAGCCTGAACCGGGGCCAGAAGGCGGCAGTGTTCACCAAACTATGAATTTGGTTTACATTTGGTATTAAATTACCATAACCTGAATACTGTACTGATCATAGATGATGAGGAGAAACTCCGGCAATTGCTGAAGCGGATTATTCCGTTCGAAGGCTTCGAAGCAGGAACAGGCGCAGCTTCTTCTTATTTTTCCACCCTTCTCAGCCGGAGATTGGTTACCGGCGCCACGATCAGCGGGAATTTTTCCACGGTAACATTGGCCAGGTCAAGCCCGAAGCCTTTTTCCTCGGAAAGGCTGTGTTCCTTCAGCCAGAAATGAAGTTTCATGACCACCCGCTCAAAGAACGGCAACTCATTATCCTGGCTGAGGTATTTTTCCATTACCAGGAACTGGAAGTCTCCCACCGTATTGCTGCTGGCCAGGCTTTCATAACGGCTGATGATATTCACTTCCTTGTTGGCCACCAGGTCTTCGACCACTTTCCGGAACATCAGGTTGATGCGGGGCTGCATCCGGAATCCCAGCCGGAAATCCACCCGGATAATATCATTGGGAATAATATGTTCAACCAGATATTCACAGGTATAGGGGTCATCCATAGTGTCAATATGCACAAACCAGTAGATGTCGGCGCGCTTGGGTTTTTTATTCAGGATCGAATAAATGATCTTGTGCTCTATCTCTTTCGGGTTGTTCGCACTGGTCATGTAGACCAGGTGAGTGGCGTATTTGGGAACGGATTTATCATTGCTTAATTCCTGGATCTTGGGTATATAATGTTCCAGTCGTACAAATTCCACATAGCGGTTTTTGATCTTACGGGCCCGGTACCAGATGTACATGACCAGGAAGAGGAATCCGCCCACGATCAGGGTCACATAACCCCCGTGCGGGAATTTCTCCAGGTTCGCAAAAAGAAAACTGAACTCAATGGAGAAATAAAGCAGGAGATAAAGGTAGATAAACACCGATTTTACCCGGTGCAGGACCAGGAAGTTGGCAAAGAGAATGGACGTGGCAATCATACAGAGTGTGATGGCCAGGCCATAGGCACCTTCCATATTGGTGGACTTTCGGAAATACAGGGTAATGCCGATACAACCCAGGAATAACAGAAAATTAATACCGGGAATATACAACTGCCCCCGCTCTTCGGTCGGATAGTTAATCTTCATTTTTGGCCACAGGTTAAGCCGGATCGCCTCACTCACCAGCGTAAAGGAACCGCTGATCAATGCCTGGCTGGCGATAATCGCGGCCGCCGTAGCAATAATAATCCCCACCAGCCTGAACCAGTCGGGCATTACACCATAAAACGGGTTACCGGTGGATACATCAAAAACTTTCCCGTTATAATGCGCAAGCAACCAGGCACCCTGGCCCAGGTAGTTCAGGATCAGGCAGGTTTTGACGAATATCCAGGAATAGCGGATATTCCATTTCCCGCAATGACCGAGGTCACTGTACAGGGCCTCGGCCCCGGTTGTACAAAGGAATACAGCACCGAGGATCCAGAATCCTTTGGGATACTGGGTCAGTAACTGGAAAGCATAATGCGGGCTAAAGGCTTTGAAAATGCCGATATCATCCAGCAGGTGCATACTGCCCAGTACGGCCAGCATCAGGAACCAGATGGTCATGATCGGGCCGAACATCTTACCAATGGAAGCGGAACCGAATTGCTGCATGAAAAATAACAGGGTCAGGATGCCCAGTACGATATAGACAATGGACCAGGTATCAATAAAGCTGAGCGCCGGGATCTGGCGAAGTCCTTCCACGGCGGATGTTACGGAGATCGGCGGGGTGATCATCCCGTCCGCGATCAGCGCTGCACCACCCAGCATGGCCGGTATCACTAACCATTTCTTTCTTCTCCTGACCAGGGCAAAAAGGGAAAAGATACCGCCTTCCCCCCGGTTGTCGGCCCTGAGCGTCAGGATGACATATTTTACCGTGGTCTGAAGTGTCAGTGTCCAGATGATACAGGACAAACCGCCCAGGATCAGGTCTTCCTGTATGATTTTTCCATTGATGATTGCATTTAATACGTACAAAGGAGAGGTACCAATATCCCCGTATATTATTCCAAGCGCAATCAATAAGCCGGCGGCGGTAACCTTGTTGTACGATAGTTTCACTTTTCGGAATTTGTGGTTTGTTTTCTGGCGGCCCGCCCCGGTATTTTCCACCCGGACGATGCAGGTACAGGTTTTGCTTCTGTAACGGCAGAAAGGCAAAGGTATATGCAAAATTTAAATTCAGCATACAGCCCGGCAAACTTCCTTTTTCGTTTGTTGCAGGACGGGGAATAGCCGGGTAAACCGAAAAAAAAGGGCCGGCGGGGGCCGGGAATGTAAAATTGTTACAAATTGCATCTGGAAAGGGCCGGGGAATCCATCCCGGAGCTGTAACTTTAAAATGAAAATTATGAGAACTGTTCCGTATAAGCATTGGCTGATCGCCCTCCTGGCCGCCGCCTGGTGGCTGCCGGTTTCCGCTCAGCGTATTGTGTATTCAGAAAAAGATAATGATGATACACGCAACCTGAACTTTGAGGTCGTCGGCAAGATCAGCGGCAATTTCCTGGTCTATAAAAATAAGCACAGTAAAAGCTGGATCACGGTACTGGATAATGATATGCGGGAACTGGCCAAGGTGGAACAGGACTTTTTACCCAATGACGACCGGATGATCAATGTGGATTTTTTTCCTTACACGGATCATGCCTGGATGATCTACCAGTACCAGCGAAAAAGCGTGGTCTATTGCATGGCCGCCCGGATTGACGGAATGGGCCGGAAAACCGGTGAACTGATGGAACTGGATACCACGCATATCGGCTTTGCCGCGGATAATAAAATTTATTCGGTACTCAGCAGCGAAGACAAAAAAAGAATCGGGGTGTTCAAGATCAACAGCCGCAACAAACGGCTTTTCCTGATGACCACCCTGCTGCTGAACGAACAACTGGAACTGCTGAAAAAAAGCCGGCTGGAAATACCCATGGAAGAACGGAACGAGAACCTGGGCGATTTCAACCTGGACAATGAGGGGGATATTGTATTTTCCAAGTTCCTCCGAACCGGGAATGACAATATCAGCACGGCCTCCTTTATTATCAAGAAGGCACAGGAGGACACCCTGATCGAAAAGCACCTGAATATTGACAAAACCTGGCTGGATGAGATCCATATCAAGGTGGATAACCACAATAAACGGTATTTGCTCACATCCTTTTATTACAAGGAGAGAAGGGGAAATATTGATGGCTTTTATTTTTATATATGGGACAAGATCACCGGGCAGCCCCTGGTGGAGAATGTGAGCATTTTTACCGAAGAACTGAGAAAGGAAGCCCGCGGGGATGCCAGTGCGAAAATGGCCTTCAATGATTTTTTTATCCGGAACATTATCACGCGACGGGACGGGGGCTTTATCATCGGCAGTGAAGCGTATTATACCACTTCCCGCTTCAATAACTGGAACCGCTGGGATTATCTCTATGGGTCACCTTACTGGTCGCCGGGGTACAACAGCTATTATTATTCACCTTTCTATGATCGTTTCTGGTGGGGCAGGGGCAGCAGTAACCAGGCCATCCGTCACCACGCAGATAATATTGCCGTTCTTTCTTTCAATAGTAAAGGGCAGCTGGAATGGAACAATGTAATGGGCAAAAGCCAGTTTGATGATGAATCCGGGGATATGATCTCTTACCAGCTGGTGAATACCGGGGAGCAGATCCATTTTCTCTTTAACCAGCAGGAACGGCGGAATAACCTTCTGAATGATTACAGTGTGAGCCCGGGCGGGGAAATGACCCGCAACCCCACGCTGAAGAACCTGGATAAAGGATATGAGTTCATGCCCAAGTTCGGCAAACAGGTCAGTGCAAAACAAATGATCATTCCTTGTCTGTATCGTAACTATATTTGTTTTGCCAAAATCGATTACAACTAATCCTTAATTCAGTCCATTACTAAGTGGTCGGCCTATTCAAACAGAAAAACCCGGCAAATATTCTTTTGCTCCTGGTTTTCGGGGTATTGATAAAACTCCCGATGTTCACGCATCCCCATGTTACCGTAAAAGGGGACGGCGACGGTATCCTGTTCAGGGGACTCCTTGATTTTCTTCATTCCGGGAACAGGTTCGGTCCGGCAGTTTACCCCGTATTGGCTTTTCTCTGTTTGTATGTGCAGGCCCTTATTCTTAACCGGTTTATCTCCCTGCACAGGATGATGAGCCGCCCGACTTATTTCCCCGGGATGGCCTACCTGCTGATCACTTCTTTATTCCCGGAATGGAATTATTTCACGGCTCCGCTGCTTGTCAATACCTTTTTATTATTTGTGCTTTCAGCCCTGTTCCGTATTTACAACCAGCCCTCCGCCAAAGGAGCTATTTTTAATATTGGCCTGGCTTTGGGCCTGGCGGCCTTCTTCTTTTTCCCCGCGATCACCTATATCGGCTGGATTCTCCTGGCGCTGATGCTGATGCGGCCGTTCCGCCTGAATGAATGGATCCTGTGCCTGCTGGGAGTGACGGCTCCTTTTTATTTCTATGCGGTTTACCTCTTTATCACCGCCCCCTGGAACTGGAATAACCTGCTCCCGCACCTGTCTGTCCACCTGCCTTCCCTGACCCAATCAGCCTGGATGGCCGGCAGCGTTTTCCTGCTGACCGTCCCCTTCCTGATCGGCAGTTATTATGTGCAGGACAGCCTGCGGAAAATGCTGATACAGGTCCGCAAGGGCTGGAGCCTGGTACTTCTTTACCTCCTTGTGGCCATCCTGGTTCCTTTTGTAAATAACAGCGACAGCCTGGCCAACTGGGTTATGGCAGCCGTTCCCTTTGCTGCCTTTCATGCCTGCACCTATCTCTATTCCGGCTTCCGGATCATACCGGTCCTGCTTTTCTGGGCATCGGTGGTTTTTGTACTGGCGTACCAATATGCGGGGGCGGGCTGGTAGATTATTGAGCATTTGGGCTATGGGGAGAAGGATTTTTTTATATTCAATGCTCAATTCTCAATGCTCAATAATTGGCAACCGGCCCAATTTCAGCCAATTGTCCACATCCCGGCCCTCGTTTTTCCCGCTCCCCCTGATCTCGTATCTTTGCTTCTCTTAAAATCATCTCCATTATGAAATTTGGTGTAGTTGTATTTCCGGGTTCCAATTGTGACCGGGATATGTATGATGCACTCCGCTACGACCTGGACCAGGATGTGACCATGCTCTGGCATAAAGACAGGGACCTGGGCCGTTTTAACACTGATGACTGCATCATTCTTCCCGGTGGTTTTTCGTATGGGGATTACCTCCGCTGCGGTGCCATTGCCCGGTTCAGCCCGATGATGCAATCAGTGATCGAATTTGCCAATGCCGGGGGCAAGGTATTTGGGGTGTGTAACGGGTTCCAGATCTTATGTGAATCCCATTTATTACCGGGTGCCCTGCTGCGGAATGCCAACCAGCAATTTGCGTGTAAAAATGTATTTATCACCAATGAAACGGGGAAAGCGTATAAAGTGCCCATCGCCCATGGGGAAGGACGCTATTTTGCAGACGAGAAAACCCTTGATGCCCTGGAAGCCAATGGCCAGGCGATCTATTATTACTGTGATGAGCAGGGACAGGTCACCGGTGCGGCCAATCCCAATGGTTCCACCCGTAATATTGCCGGGATCTGCAATACCGGCCGCAATGTATTCGGCATGATGCCCCACCCCGAAAGAGCCTGTTCAGCCGTGCTGGGCAATACCGACGGACGGACAATCATCCGGACCCTGCTGATGGCGGAGCAACTGGTGTAGGTATTTCCGCATCTTAGCCGGCAGCGGCCCGCTTTGTCACTTTAGTCACAGGGTACTGTACCCGGCCCGTTTAATTTTGCCAACGGATTTTAACAGTCCCATAAAATATAAAGCAGGATTTTTGCCGTAAATTATTTAAACAGATTACATGAAAAAAATACTACTTGCTTTTTTACTTTCTGGTTTTGTACTGGCTGCCCGGGCCCAGCTGAACCCGGTAACCTGGACATTCAGTGCAAAAAAGATCGCGGATAAGACCTATGAAGTGCAGTTAAAAGCCACGATCCAGGCCAACTGGCATCTTTATTCCCAGTCACAGCCGGATGATGCGATCGCAATCCCCACTGCCTTCGTGTTTAGCCCCAACCCTTTATTTACCCTGCAGGGCAAAGTGAAGGAAACCGGGAAAATGGAGAAGTATACAGATAAAACGCTGGGAGTTTCTGCTAACCAGTATTCCAATACAGTTATGTTCACACAGGTGGTGAAACTAAAAGGGAATGTAAAAACCAGCATCGCCGGTAATGTGGAATACCAGACCTGTGATGATGAAAAATGCCTGCCCCCCAAAAAAGTGAATTTCAAAGTGTCGTTGAACTGATGCCCGAAAAAATATTGTAACCAACGAGTTCCCCGGTAGAGAACTCGTTTATTTTTTAAAATTAGAACGCATGTTCCGGTTTTACCGTTCCATTTTTACTATCCTGCTAACGATCTGTGCATTGACCGCTTTTGCCCAGGATTCTGCAGTGTACAACTGGAAAATCACCAGCAAAAAAATAGAGGAAGGTAAATACGGGATTCAGTTCTCCACTCCGGGTAAGGCCGGCTGGCAACTTTATGCCCCCAACCAGGAACTCGGTGGGGTGAAAACAGTTGAACTGAGTTTCCCCGATTCCAGTATCCATGCGGAAGCGGTATTTACCCAGAGAGGGGAGTCCAGCACCTTCCCGGGTAACCTGTTTGAAAACGTACCGGTGAAAGTCTATGAAGGGGCAACGGAATGGACCATTCTTGTAACGATCCGTGGTAAGGTGCCGGCTTTGCTGCAGGGAACGCTCACTTATTTTTACGGCAATAAGGAAGAATTCAACCCCGACCTGCCCCTGGCATTTAATGTGGCACTGGAAGGCGGGGTGAGAGCGGAATCCATTAAAGTGGCATCGATTGATATCCAGCATCCGGCAGAACCCTGCGGGGATGACGGAACAAAAAATAAAAGCCTGGTTACGATCTTCCTGCTGGGTTTATTGGGCGGGCTCATTGCCCTGGTCACCCCCTGTGTATTTCCGATGATACCTGTAACGGTGACTTTTTTTACCAAAAAATCTGCTGATAAAAAGACGGGAGTTGCAAATGCATTGCTGTATGGGTTTTTTATTTTCCTGATCTATGTCCTGATCACGGTGCCTTTTCATGTGGCGGGCAAAGCCATCAGCCCTGAGATCTTTAATAATATCTCCACCAATGTCTGGCTCAACCTGCTCTTCTTTGCCGTGTTTGTGGCATTTGCTCTTTCTTTTTTTGGGTTGTATGAGATCGGGCTGCCTTCCGGGCTGGCCAACAAGGCTGATGCTAAATCAGGGCTTGGTAATATTGGTGGTATCTTTTTTATGGCCACCACACTGGCCATTGTTTCCTTTTCCTGCACCGGGCCTTTATTAGGCACCCTGCTGGTTGGAGTGGCCGACCAGGGAGCCTGGCCCCTTACCGTAGGTGCAGCGGGTTTTGGCATCGCGCTTGGCCTGCCATTCGCATTATTTGCCATGTTCCCTCACTGGTTGCAGTCCTTGCCCAAATCCGGTGGCTGGATGACGGATGTAAAAGTGGTGCTGGGTTTTCTCGAACTGGCCCTGGCAGTTAAATTTTTGTCCAATGCCGACCTGGTCAAACAATGGGGTTTGCTCAAACGCGAAGTATTCATCGGACTCTGGGTACTGATTGGTTTACTGACCACCCTGTACCTGTTGGGAATGATCCGGATCTCCCACAGTTCACCGGTAAAACGGTTTTCTTTTACCCGGGTCGCATTCATTGTATTATTTGCCGCAATCAGTATTTATCTCCTGCCCGGTCTGTCCAATTCGAAATGGGCGGACCTTAAACTGATCAGTGGGTTCCCTCCTCCGCGAACCTATAGTTTATATAATACGGAGAAGCAATCCCTGTTTAAACCCCTGCATAATGATTATGCGGGAGCCCTTGCCAGGGCAAAAGCGGAGAACAAACCCGTCCTGATCGATTTCACCGGCTGGGCCTGTGTGAACTGCCGCCGGATGGAAGAGAAAGTATGGACGGATAAAACAGTGGATAGCCTGATGCGCCATGAATTTATCGTGGTTTCGCTTTATGTGGATGAACGGAAGAACCTGCCCCTGTCCGAACAAACCGTGGAGAAATTATCCAATCAAACGGAGAAGGCGATCGTAACGGTGGGGGATAAATGGTCCACTTTCCAAATCGAAAATTTCGGGGCCACCTCGCAACCACAGTATGCCATCATCAGCCCGGACCAGGTGGCACTGACAAAGACAAAATATTACACACCGGACGCGGATGAGTTTATTGAATGGCTGGAGTGCGGGTTGAAAGCACACAGGGGGAACCAGTCAACCCATAAACCGGTTGCCCCATTCCCCATACCCAAAATAAAAAGGCCTCCGCTACAGGTGGTAACGGAGGCCTTTCAATTAGGTGTCATTCTGTAACAGCCTTCTGCATTTCAAGCGGGACCGGGAACGTCTTGTAGCAAGCAAAACAAATATTATCCGGGCCGGCACAGGTCGGAGATACAGAATGACAAAACCTTGCTCTTCCGGGAGGAAGAATCGAGGCCATTATTTAAAGAGCGATTTGTTTCTGGGTCATCAGCTTCCGCAGGTTGATCAGGCCGTAGCGCATTCTTCCCAATGCGGTATTAATACTGCAGTTGGTCGTGGCTGCGATTTCTTTAAAACTCATATCGGCATAATGACGGAGGATGATCACTTCCCGCTGGTCTTCGGGCAGGCTTTGCAGCATATCCCGCACCCGGTCATGACTCTGCCGTTTCATCAGGCTGGTCTCGGCACTGTCTTCAGAAAAATTAAGTACTTCAAAAATGTCCTTGTCTTCCCCGTTCCGGATGGTGGGGGTGCGTTTTACTTTACGGAAGTGATCCACGCAAAGATTGTGGGCAATGCGCATGGCCCAGGGAAGGAATTTGCCTTCCTCGGTATAGCGGCCGCCCCGCATGGTATCGATGATCCGGATAAAGGCATCCTGGAAAATGTCTTCCGCCAGGTATTTGTCCTTTACGAGGAACAGAATCGATGTATATAATTTGTCTTTGTGGCGGAGGATCAGGGCCTCCAGCGCATTCAGTTGTCCGTCCTGGAACAGGTGGATCAGTTCATGGTCGGTTTTTTTTGATAAAGCTTTCATAACTCCTACAGGTTTGGGTTGCACTGCACAGCTTTCACCACGCAGTATTTCATTGGGATATTGGTTACTAAAAAGTTCGGTTACAAAAAAAAGTAGAAGTTAGGCAATAGGCGGGGGGAGTTTTGGGTTTTTCATTTTTTGGATATTGTTGTATAAAAATAGGTCAATTCGTGAAAATGGCAAACATTTGTGGACGCAATACGTAGTAATGTATGCTAAGGAAATGTTAATGAATTTGGCTGAAACCCGTACGGGATAAGGCTTTATCTATATTGAAGCTGTAATGGACCAATCAATAAAAGGGAAAAATCCCGTCAAACCCCGGACCGTAATTTCCGCAGAAAATATCCTGATCAGGGGGGCCAGGGTGCACAACCTGAAAAATGTGACCGTGGAAATCCCCCGGAATAAGCTCATCGTCGTGACCGGTGTATCGGGTTCCGGCAAGTCCTCACTGACCATTGATACCCTCTATGCGGAGGGGCAGCGACGGTATGCGGAGAGCCTCAGCGCTTATGCCCGCCAGTTCCTGAACCGGATGAACAAACCTGATGTGGATTTTATCAAAGGGCTTTGCCCGGCTATTGCCATCGAACAAAAAGTGATCACGCGGACTCCGCGCAGCACCGTGGGCAGCATGACAGAGATCTATGATTACCTCCGCCTGCTCTTTGCCCGGGCCGGCAAGACCATTTCACCGGTATCGGGCCGCGTGGTAAAAAAAGATGATGTGACCGATGTGCTGAACGCGATCCGGGAACTGGCCGCCGGCGATAAGGTCTTTATCCTGTCCGTCTTCAAGCAGCACCGGAACAGGGATATTAAGGAAGAGCTGAATATACTGGTGCAAAAAGGATTTAGCAGGGTATACAGTCTTCAGTCCTCAGGTGCCGGGCTGACCGGCTCGCCGCCGGGAGAAGTTTACCGGATCGAAGACCTGCTGGAACTGAAGGATAAAGAACTGAAAGAAAAAAAAATCACGCATATTCTCATTGACCGGATCGTAGTGAAGGAGGAGTTTGATGAGGATGACCTGCACCGGCTGGCTGACTCAACCGGAACCGCATTTTATGAAGGGGAAGGCGATGTGTACCTGGAAGTGCAGGGCGAAAAGTCTTCAACCGGGAAAGGCCATTCAAAAACTCCGGGAAATTCATGTTTACCACTCTCCGTTCAGCATTCGCTTCTGCATTTTAACAACCGCTTCGAACTTGACGGTATGCAGTTCGAAGAGCCTGTACCAAACTTATTTTCCTTCAACAATCCATTTGGCGCCTGTCCCACCTGTGAAGGTTTTTCCCAGGTACTGGGTATAGATCCCGACCTCGTAATCCCCGACCGTCGCCTGAGTGTTTACGAAGGGGCCGTGGCCCCCTGGAAAGGAGAAAAGCTGGACTGGTGGCGGCAAAATTTTGTAAAGGGAGCAAAGAAGTTTGATTTCCCGGTACACAAACCGGTGGCTGACCTGACTGCACAACAATACGAACAACTATGGGAAGGCAGTCATGGGGTATATGGCATCCGGGACTTTTTCAAAGACGTGGAATCGCAGCTCTACAAAGTGCAGTACCGTGTTTTGTTAAGCCGTTACCGGGGACGCACGGACTGTCCCGATTGTAAAGGATTCCGCCTGAGAAAAGAAGCGTTGTATGTAAAAGTGAATGATAAACATATCGGGGAACTGAGTGCCATGCCGGTAAAGGACCTGAAGCAATGGTTCAATGACCTGGAGAGCCGGCTAAGTCCGCATGAAAAGGAAGTGGCCAAACGGATCCTGCTGGAATTGCACGGGCGCCTGGATACCCTGATCAAAGTGGGACTGGGATACCTGACCCTCAGCCGCCTGGCCAATACACTCAGTGGCGGGGAAAGCCAGCGCATCCAACTGACCCGGAGCCTGGGCAGTAACCTGACCAATTCCCTGTATATATTGGATGAACCTTCCATTGGTCTGCATTCCAGGGATACAGCCAACCTGATCAGGGTACTCAAAGAACTGAGGGACCTGGGCAATACCGTGGTGGTGGTGGAGCATGATGAAATGATGATGCGGGAGGCTGATCATATTATTGACATGGGACCATTAGCCTCGCACCTGGGAGGCGAAGTGATTGCCGAAGGAGATTATGATTCCATTATCAGCAACCCCATGAGCCTGACGGGTAAATACCTGAAAGGAGAACTGGCCATTGATCCTCCCGTGACCCTTCGTAAATGGAACCGGTCTATAACAGTGGAGGGAGCCCGGCACAATAACCTGAAAAATATCACCGTCGAATTCCCGCTGAATGTTCTTTGCGTGGTCAGCGGGGTGAGCGGGAGCGGTAAGACCACGCTGGTCAAACAAATTCTCCTGCCGGCTCTCCGTAAAATGAAAGGAGAGTTTGGGGATAAACTGGGTTTTCATAAAGCGATTACCGGGGATACGGAAGCGATCAGCCAGGTGGAGATGGTGGACCAGAATCCCATTGGCAAATCCTCCCGCAGCAACCCGGTCACTTATATTAAGGCCTGGGATGAAGTCAGGGATCTTTATGCCCGGCAACCCCTGAGTAAGATGCGGGGCTTTCAGCCAAAACATTTTTCCTTCAATGTGGACGGAGGCCGTTGCGATACCTGCAAAGGAGAAGGGGAACAGGTGGTGGAAATGCAGTTCCTGGCCGATGTGCACCTGGTCTGCGAGTCCTGCGGGGGAAAAAAATTCAAGGAAGAAGTGCTCGAAGTAAAATACCAGGATAAAAGCATCTTTGATGTCCTGGAAATGAGTGTGGATGAAGCCATTTCTTTTTTTTCAGCGGATGGCGGGGCCATTGCCAGGGCCCTGCAGCCGCTCAGTGATGTGGGACTGGGCTATATCAAACTGGGCCAGTCATCCGATACGCTGTCCGGCGGGGAAGCTCAACGGGTAAAGCTGGCTTCCTTCCTGGGCAAAGGAAAGGCAGGAAATAAGCTGCTTTTCATTTTTGATGAGCCAACTACCGGTCTCCATTTTCACGACATTAATAAGCTCCTGGCTTCGTTTAATGCATTGGTCGAGCAGGGGCATTCCATTATCGTGATCGAACACAACACCGATGTGATCCGCTCGGCGGACTGGGTGATCGACCTGGGGCCCGAGGCAGGGGAAGGAGGCGGGGAACTGGTTTTTGCGGGCCAGCCGGCGGACCTGAAAAAACAGGCCGGGAGTCATACGGCGAAGTATATATAATCCGGTTATAATATATAGCAGTAAATACTTAGATTTTACTTAAATCCGCTACAGGCAAGGCTTTCGTAAGATTACGAATAACAGGGTAATGCTGAAAAAAAGACTTTTTTCCCTTGCAGGTACGGTTTCTACGATATACCTTTACGTCACTTTACTTCGTAAACCTACCATCCTTTTAAAATTTTCGTACCAAGATCCTCCACTGAATTACTGACGTCTTTTATTAATTGATACAGGGTTCACTACCTGTACCAGCTTGCCAATTTCCTCCCTAAAGCCACAGCAATCCCCGCTTCTGTGCAGAACCGCTATTTCGACCTTTTTAAACGTATAAAACGCTGAAGCATGAAAAAGACTTTACAAAATTGGAAGCTGGTCGCATTGGTGCTGACATTGATTCTGACAACGGCTCTGACAAATGCACAAACCAGGACGGCCTCTGTTACAGGTAATTGGAATAATACGGCCACCTGGGGTGGTGCGTCTGTTCCCACGTCTGCAAATGACGTAGTGGTTAATAATGGAATTACGGTAACCGTAGATATTGTTGCGGCGGCCTGCAATACCGTAACCTTTGCCAGCGCATCGGGTACCATCACTGTAAATACAGGGAATACCCTGGCGGTAACCGGCGCAGTGACACTGCAGAATGCAGCAAGCGGTAACAGGGCCGCTACACTGGCAGGGGCCGGCACCATTACCTGTGCATCTTTAGTTGTAGGAGGTACTACTCTTGCTCCAAATCTTACAAATGATGGTACAACGACACTTACTTCCACCATTTCTGCTTTGACTATATCCGGTAATATTTCGCTCCGCGGAGTGGATGATGGTGCCGATGACAATAATCCAACTTTTAATCTGCAATCCGGCTCTGTGTCAGTTGCAGGGAGTGTTGTATTGAACGAGGATAATGGCTCAGTTGTAAACTTTACATTAAACGGGGGAGGTGCTGAGACGGGGACACTTAATTTGTCTGGTGCTACTCCTTTTACTATTACGGGAAACCCCGGTTTTGACGCTGCCGGTACTGCTGCAACGGTGAACTACTCAGGGGGCAATCAGGCGATCCGGACAGCCACCTATACCAATTTAACTACTTCCATCGGTGGTACGAAAACGATATCAGGTGATTTGACGATTACTGGTGATCTGCTTGTTGATGCTGGTTCAACTTTAACAATGGGAGCTAATAACATCACCATTGATGTCAATGCAGCCCGCTCTATAACGATTAACGGTACCCTGAATATTAATGGCAATGGTCGTTTGACAGAGAATCAGGGTGGTATAAAAACCCTGCTGATCGGTCCTTCAGGGATATTGAATATTACCGATAACGGAGGTTCCACATTACCTGTATTGAATACCTACAGTTTTGATGCAGGCAGTACAGTAAATTTCGGATCAACGGATGCACAGACCATTGAAAATTCGGCTGTATATGGAAACCTGACCACCTCCGGCAGTGGTACAAAAACGCTGGAAGCTGCAGGCGGTACAATGACCTTTGCCGGCAGCATTACAATCGGAAGCGGAACAACTTTGGCCAGCAACAATAAAACCATAAACCTGGCAGGTGATTTTATCAACAACGGAACCTTTACACAGGGAACCAGTATCATGGTATTGGACGGAAGTGCAACCCAGGAAGTCGGGGGTAGCACGGCCTCTGCATTTAATGCAGTTACGGTAAATAATACCGGTTCTGGCATTACTGTTTCCAGCGATATTACAGTAACCGGAACCCTTACGTTAACGGATGGAATCGTTACTACATCCGCTACGCCGAATGGCCTGGTTATTTTAAGCTCCGGCTCAACACTCTCCGGCGGATCAACAGGATCGCATATTAGTGGCCCGATACGGAGGGCCGGCAGCACCGGGTTTACGTTCCCGGTTGGAAATGGCACACTTTATTCTCCAATTACCATCACCGCTCCGGGTGAAGCAGGGGATATTTTCCAGGCAGAATACAAAAGAGCGAGTGCTACCGGATTGGGTAGTATTACGGCCCCGGGACTGACACAGGTGAGCAATTGCGAATACTGGGATCTGAATGAGATTGCCGACCCGGGAAACAATAACACATTGAGTGTAACGGTAACCTGGTTTGCAGGCAGTGGTTGCGGTTCATCTTACATCACTGACTATACCAAATTAACCCTGGCCCATTTCAGTGGCGGTTCCTGGAGTGATCATGGGGGTACCCCCTCTGGTAACAATACAACCGGTTCAATCATCAGAACAGGGGTTACTTCCTTTAGTCCGTTCACATTGGGCAGTACGGTTGTTGATGCCAACCCGCTGCCGGTTTCTTTCAGCGATGTAAAAGCAGTTGAAAAAGGAACCGCGATCCAGATCGACTGGACCAACCTGACTGAATCGGATATTAACAGTTATGTGATTGAGCGTTCTTCCAATGGAATTGATTTTACTGCGATTGGCCAACTGGCCCCGCGCAGCAACCAGGCGGATAAAGCCAGTTATACTTACATGGATATGGCTCCTTTACCCGGTACGAATTTCTATCGCGTAAAAGCGGTTGAGCTGACAGGTAAAAACGTTTTCAGTAAAATGCTTCGCGTGGAGACCGGCCGCAATTCCAAAGGAATCAGTCTCTACCCGAACCCGGTAACTGGTTCCGAACTGACCATCGGTTTCAGTGCTGCCAAAGGTCAGTATAACCTGAATGTACTGAACACAGCCGGCCAGGTTGTTTACCGGCAGCTGATCAACCACACGGGCGGCGCCGTTTCACAGACCCTGGCCCTGCCTGCTGCCCTGAAAGCCGGTGTGTACCACCTGCTGATCAGCGGTACCGGGTTTAAGGAAACAAAGATGTTTGTAATTCAATAAGGGGACTTATACGAAGACCACTATAGCGGCCGGTGCAGTTAACTGTTACCGGCCCTTTTTTGGGATTGCCTTGTTCATCGCCGGATCACTAATTTTTCCTGTAACCGGTTTCCGTCGGCCGTGAGTACCTGCAGTATATAGGTGGCAGACGGGAGTGTACTGCAATCCATACTCAGGCTGGTATAACCTGCAGAGAGGGACGGATTAAAACGTTTAATAGTGGTGCCGTTCATGTCAGTCAGCAGCATACCGGCTGTTCCGGCTTTCTCTTGTCTGACCGTGATCGTTACTGAACTTGTGGCCGGGTTAGGGAAAATGCGCAATGAGCCGGCCGGTTGTTGCATACTGAACAGAATGACTTTGCTGAACGTGTATTTATTATCCTTATCGGTGATCAGCAGGCGATAATAAACATTCTTCTCTGCCTGTTTCTGAAGGTCTGTATCTGTGTAACCATATTCATTCCGGCCCGTGCTGCCGGCGGCCTTTACGATACCGATGGTACTGAATTGAATTCCATCAAAACTGCGCTGGATACTGAATTGACTGAAGCCGGATTCCTGTTCCGTCAGCCATTTCAGGCTGGCCAGCCCGTTGTTAAGGGTTCCGCTGAACCGGAGCAGGGTAAGGGGGAGTACTACATTGTAACTGCTGATCTTCCAGAGATCGTTCAAAATACCGGAAGTGCTGTCATCATAACCATAGCCGCCAAAGAGCCAGAGGTTGCCAGCCTGATCGGACCAGGAGACACTTCCCTGCCGGGCGCCGGTTTTATTGGTTACATTGGCCTGGCATTGGGTGCCATATATACCCGGCTGGTCAACCCGGTTATCGCCTTTTACCCAGGTCCAGGTATTCGTAAAAGGACTGTATTTCCAGAAATCGTTGAGGTACCCTGAGATCCCGGCACCGTCAATTCCGTAGCCGCCGAACAGCCATAACTCACCATTGGTATCGGTCCAGGAAGTACTCACATAGCGTGCCCCGGGTGTATTGGCCGTATTGGCCGTTCCCTGTATTCCGTATACCGGCAGTTGGTTAATGGTATTATTGCCACTTACCCAGGTCCACTGATTGGCGGAAGGACTGTATTTCCAGAGATCATTCAGGTTGCCGCAACTGCCGGCATCATAACCATAACCACCAAAGAGCCAGAAATTCCCGTCGGCATCGTTCCAGGAGGAACTGACATAACGTGCGCCGGGTTTATTGCCCGGGCTGGCTGCTCCCTTTGTTCCGTAAACACCGGTCGCTTCCACAGCATTGTCACCACTGATCCAGGCCCATTTGTTGGTAGCAGGGTTGTAACGCCACAAATCGTTTAATATTCCGCTGGTAGCGCTGTTGTAGCCATACCCCCCGTAAAGCCAGAGATTACCACTGGCATCGGTCCAGGTGCTGCTGCCATAACGTGCCCCGGGTTTATTATTATTGTGTTCATTTCCTTTTGTGCCATATACGCCGGGTTTGTCAATTACTTTATCTCCTTTCACCCAGGTCCATTCATTGGCCACGGCATTGTATTTCCAAAGCGTATTCAGGAAGCCAAAGTCATTGTCCGTATACCCAAAGCCGCCAAACAGCCAGAGATTGCCACTGGCATCTGTCCAGGAAACACTGGCATAAGTACCACCGGGTTTATTAGTTGTTGCGGCAGTTCCCTGCGTGCCGTAAACACTGAATTGCTGAATACTGCTGTCTCCTTTTACCCAGACCCATTTGTTGGAAGCAGGATCGTATTTCCAGAGGTCATTCAGGTAACCCTGCTCGCTGTTGCTGAATCCCATCCCGCCAAACATCCAAAGGTTGCCTGCATTGTCACGCCAGGTAGTGGCCGAGGTCCGGGCCCCGGGTTTATTGGCGGTTGCGGTAACACCGGTTGATCCGTAATAGCCAAGATTATCAATTGTATTATCCCCTTTCATCCAGGTCCAGGGGGTGAGCGGGCTGATCTGGGCAAAGGATAGAATGCCCGAAAAAACAAGGGAGATGAAGAGTACGGTGGTCTTCATACAGGATGATTTGGATACAGCAAACCTACACAACCGGAATCCCAATTCCTATGAAACGTACTGATGAAATCAGGATTTATGAGTTAATACTTAGCAGGAGATAAGAAATACCTGACATATCAATAAGTGCAGGAAAGACCTGGTGTTTGTTCTGCTGGCAGCCAGTTGACGGTTTTATCCTTTTGTACTATGAAAAGCAAAAAGTCACTTGCTTTTTTTCTCAGGGATTTTTATTACGGTGAAGAAGAACTTTTGAAAAAAAGAAACCGGCGACTTGATTTTTATCAACAATTGCAGTTTGTTCAGTCCTTGTCCGGGTATTATTACGAGCAGGACGAAAGGAGTTTTACGAAGAAATACAAATTAGTAAGGTGAAACCATTACCAGATACTTACGGATTAATAAACTTGCACTTAGTTTCTCGTAAGAGTTACTAATTAGCATTTTGTATTACTGAAATTCATTGTTGTGAAAAACCCGATTGTAGCATTATCCCTGCTTCTGCTGACGCTGTCGGCTGCAGCGCAAACCACCTATACCTGGAAACTGGCCGGTGATGGTAACTGGGCCACCTCAGCGAACTGGATTCCATCAAGATCGGCTCCGGCCGCCAGCGATATTCTCCTGGTTAATAACGGTGGGGCTAAGACGATTTCCAATGTGCTTACTCAAACAATAGGTCGTTTAATCATTGGCGGTAATACCACGGTAACCCTGACTCCCACGGGAGGCGCCCGTACGCTTACCCTTTCGAATGCAGGTCTTGCCCTGGAAGTCCAGGCAGGCAGCAGCCTCACCATTACCGGGGAGAATGGAGGGGGCACCCGGTCCCTGACTCTTCGCTTTGCCGGGGCCGGCAATACCGTTTCTGTCGCCGGTACGCTCGGTTTGAATATTGTATCCAATGACCGCGGGATCATCAACCTGAATAATTCTGTTACTACTGTTACGGGAACCATTGTCAACAACGGGGGCACGGTGAGTGCTGCGGCAGGGAATCTCCTGCTGGCCGCCGGTGCAAATTATAATCATGCCGCTAACGGGGGAACAATTCCGGCGGCCACCTGGGATGCTTCCTCAAATTGCAGCATCACCGGTTTTACTACCACTGTTCCTTCCGGCCTTAACCAATCATTCGGGAACCTGACATGGGATTGCCCCGGGCAGTCAACCGGAGCTAACCTGAACGGCCAGTTGAATACCGTCAATGGTAACCTCGTGGTGAACAATACCAATTTATACGGATTGTACCTGACCACGGCCAATAACAGTACCTGCACTTTGTCTGTTGCAGGCAGCCTCGATATCCGGGAAAACGCCTGGTTTGCCATTTCCGGCGGGGACAATGTTACCGCCACAGTGAATGTGAGCGGCGATTTTATTATGTCAGGAACTAGCGTTTCTTCTTCTTATTTCGATTTCCATACAAAAACCGGGAGTACAGCCACGCTGAATAAAATTATTTTAGATATCTCCGGTAATTTTTCGCAAAGCGGCGGATTGTTTGATATGGCTTATGGGGATTCGGATACGCCCAATTTTACCGAACTGCGGATAAGCGGAAATATGGAACTCACCGGCACGGGTGCCATCCAGACCGGGACATCCGACAATTCGGTTTCAAACGGGCAGATCTTTTTTACCAGGAACGGTACACAATCAATCCATTTAGCAACGCCCGGCAACAGTGCCTGGGTTAATTACCAGGTGAACAATGGCAGTACGCTTCAGTTATTATCCGATATTAACCTGAGCAGCCATGCAACGGCAGGCTGGGCGGGGCAGTTTACCGTCAACAGCGGGGCCACGCTGGAAGCAGGTACCGCAAGACTCGTCAGTTCAACCGGGTCAACCGCCGGTATTAATAATGCGTTTATCCTTAACAGCGGGGCCGTACTCATAACGGCAAATGCCGGCGGGGTACAGCAGGATGCGGGGGCCGGAACAGTTTCCACGGCGATTGCCACCCGCAGTTTCCACAGCAATGCTGATTATGAATTCAGGGGAGACGTTACGGGAACATTTACCACGGCTCCTGCTGTCAATACGGTTCGTAACCTGGTCGTGAATAATGCCAGCGGTGCAGTTGTAATGAACCAGCCTTTTGCAGTGACCGGTTCCCTGCAACTCAGTAGCGGTATCCTGGTCAGCAGCCTGGCCAGCCTGCTGACCATCAATGATAATGCCACTGCCGCCGGCGGTAGTTATTCACCGGTCCGTTATGTGGAAGGACCTGTCCGTAAAATCGGGGACGATCCTTTTACCTTCCCGGTTGGCAAATCAGCTATCTATGCCCCGGTCTCTATTTCCGCTCCAGGGAGCACGATGGCCGAATACCGGGCGGAATATTTCAGGTCGGCACCTCCCAACCGGACCAATATCACTGCACCGGGTCTGAAGCAAATCAGCTTTTGTGAATACTGGGACCTGGAAGAAACAGGACCTGGTGGTCCCGTCGTGGATGTGTCGCTGTCGTGGAGCGGTCTCAGTCCCTGCAATTCCGCTGCCTATGTTACGAATATCGCAGATTTAACGGTTGCGCATTTTGACGGAACCAACTGGAACAGTCATGGTAACGGCGGTGGCGCTGCAGGCACCGCGAGCCAGGGGAATGTGACCAGAAATGCGGTAGCTGCATTCAGTATATTCACACTGGGCAGTACCAGTACCGCAACCAACCCGCTGGCCGTAAAGTTTGCAGAAGTAAAAGCCTATGCAGAGGGCAGCCGGAACAGGGTAGCGTGGGCCAATCGTACTGAAACAGGTGTTCGGTCCTATACAGTGGAAAAATCAAGGGATGCGCTGACTTTTTATACAATGGGTGAATTGTCAGCCCGGAGCAATTCCGGTACAACGGAAGAGTATACTGCGACGGATACACAGCCGGCCGCCATCCAGTTTTACCGGATCAGGGCGACCGAATTCAGCGGTGTTATTTCCTACAGCCCGGTGGTGAAAGTGGTACGCAATGATGCAGGAGCAGCGTCCTTCAGTGTTTATCCCAACCCGGTCGTCCAGGATCAATTCACCGTGCAGCTGTCAGCACCTGCCGGGGAGCAGATCCGGCTGGCGCTTTACAATAACAGTGGAGCGGAAGTCTTCCGTACCTGGTTTCATCACCCGGGAGGCAATGCGGCCCGGACCGTGGAATTGCCGGAGCGGCTGCCCGCCGGGATCTATTACCTGCGGCTCAGCGCAAACAGCATACAGAAAAGCAGCCGTCTCGTCATACAGTAAGTACTAACGTAAAGGGATCAGCGCAATTTATCCAGTGATTTGACCAGCTTTTCATCTTTCCGGATCCCCCTCCAGGCCATAAGATAACTCAGCAGTACGAAGACCGGGAGCAGGGCGCTCAGGGCCAGCACCGGTTTGATCAGCCGGTTCATTTCCTTTATATACAGTACCAGCAAGAGGAGGGTGATCAGGATGCCGGCGAGGCATAGCCAGGTTTGGCGGGGCCTGTTCTTGTAAAGGAAGATCGTGAAGGCGGAAAGGACCAGCGAAGCTCCTGTGGTGAGCAGGAGTAAAAAATTACTGCCCGCATCAATGACCGCACGGGAAGGGGCAGGACTGTTGTCGAGGAGCTCATCCCCTGTCACAAAGGGGAACATAAAACTGCAGATGGCTGCTGCTGTCGCAAGCAGGAGCCAGAGCGTTTGCTGGCGCTGGATCATAACGGTTGTTTAATGGTGTACTAAGCTACGAATTTATCCCAGTTCCGGGTACAGGGGAAATTGCTGCATAAAGGCTTTCACTTCGCCTTTCACGGCGGCTACTTCTTTTTCATCGTCAGCATTCATCAGCACCCTGTCTATCAGTTGCACCACGGTCTCCATATGTGCTTCTCTCAATCCCCGGGTGGTAACCGCAGGCACCCCCACACGGATACCGGAGGTAACGAAGGGAGATTTATCATCAAAGGGAACTGCATTTTTATTCAGGGTGATATGGGCCTTGTCCAGGGTTTCCTGTGCCTTCTTACCGGTCAGGTTTTTATTGCGAAGGTCGATCAGCATCAGGTGGTTGTCCGTACCGTTGCTGATCAGTTGGTATCCTCTCTTGTTAAAGGCAGTAGCCATGGCCTGTGCATTGGCGATTACCTGCTTGCCGTAAGCTTTGAAATCTTCGGATAAAATTTCCCCGAAGGCTACAGCTTTGGCCGCTATTACATGCTCCAGCGGTCCGCCCTGTGAACCGGGGAATACCGCGAGGTCCAGGAGCTGACTCATGGTCCTCAGGTTCCCTTTCGGATCTTTGATGCCCCAGGGGTTTTCAAAATCATGCCGCAGGGTAATGATCCCGCCGCGGGGTCCCCGCAGGGTTTTATGCGTGGTGGACGAAACGATATGGCAATGATCAAATGGGTCATTCAGTAAACCGCTGGCAATCAGTCCGGCAGGGTGCGCAATATCTGCAAATACAATGGCTCCGACCTCATCGGCAACAGCCCGGATCCGTTTATAATCCCAGTCGCGGCTGTAAGCAGAAGCTCCGCAAATGATCATTTTGGGTTTTTCCGCCCTTGCTTTGGCTTCAAGTTGATCATAATCCACAATTCCTTCTTTGGTCACGCCATAATGGAGGGCCTGGTAGGTTTTCCCGCTGAAATTGGCCGGGCTGCCATGAGTCAGGTGACCACCCATGCTGAGGTCCAGTCCCAGGAATTTTTCACCGGGTTTCATAACAGCAAGGAACACGGCCGCATTGGCCGAAGCGCCGCTATGGGGCTGTACATTGGCCCAGGAAGCATTGAATATTTTTTTCAGCCGGTCAATGGCAATGTTCTCAATTTCATCCACCACTTCACAACCACCGTAGTAACGCTTGCCGGGGTAGCCTTCCGCGTATTTATTGGTAGGAACGGTTCCCATCGCCTGCATCACCTGCAGGGAGGTAAAATTTTCTGATGCGATCAGTTCAATGCCATTTCGCTGGCGGTCAAGTTCTTTGCGTATCAGGTCAAAAACCAGGTTGTCTTTTTGCATGGCGCAAAATTAAGCACCCATGGGATTCAAAAGACTTAATCGGCATCACGTTAATAAATTGTGACAATAGTATTTTCCGGGCAGTACGCACGAATGTCAGCATGTGAAGTGAATAGCAGGATATTCCCGCTTTCAGCAGGGGTAGCGAAATGACACTAAACACAGGAAAGGGGAATGCTTGCTGCTTTCCGACTTCCTGACTTTCCATCTTCCCTACTTCCCATCTATTTTTTGCCACCCCGCTGCACTGCAGGAGGGGCAGGCAACAAGCTGGGTTACCTGCAAACTAATACAGGGTTTATTCCCTAAAATTGTTACTTTCGTTGGCTTTTGATTAGTTACCCGGGCAACTGCCCGATAAACCAGTTGGCTCATTCATGAAAGCGATCATCCCCGTAGCGGGTGCAGGAACCAAACTGCGGCCGCATAGTTATACACAGCCCAAGGCGCTCATTCCCCTCGCAGGAAAGACGGTTCTGAGTATTATTATTGACCAGCTGAAAGAGGCCGGGATCAATGAGTTTATTTTCATTGTGGGCTATCTTGGGGAAAAGATCGAGGATTATGTAAATGCCCGTTACCCCGAGCTGAAATCTCATTACGTGCACCAGACTGACCGGCAGGGGGTAGGGCATGCGGTGCGGCTGACCAAAAACCTGGTAAACCGGGATGAGGTATTTGTGGTGCTGGGGGATACCATTTGTGAATACGATATAAAAGAAGTGATCAGCAGCCCGGATTCGATGATCGGGGTGCGCAAGGTGGAAGACCCGCGGGATTTCGGCGTGGCAGAAATAAATGACCAGGGCCTGATTGAACACGTGGTGGAAAAACCTCAGATCCCCAAATCCAATATGGCCATGGTGGGTATTTATAAGATCAGGGAAAGCGACCAGTTGTTCGATTGCCTCGAAAATAATATCAGCCAGGGATTGCGCAGCTACGGGGAGTACAACCTTACCGATGCACTCGATTGTATGATCAAGGCGGGTGTAAAATTCCGGTCATTTAAAGTGGAGAACTGGTTTGACTGCGGCAGGAAAGAAACCCTCCTGGAGTCCAATGCCCTGCTGCTGAAAAAATTTGCAACTGAAGCGGATGCAAGCCAGTATGAAAACACGGTGATCGTTCCCCCGGTCAGTATCGGCACGGGTTGTACGATAAAAAACTCGATCATTGGTCCCAATGTAGCCATCGGCGAGTATACCACGGTGGATTATTCCATTGTGAAAGATTCCATCATCGGCTCTTATTCCAATTTGTTTGATATTGTACTGGACGATTCGGTGATCGGCAGTGATACCAACCTCCGTGGCGAATCCCGTTCGCTGAATATAGGAGACAATACGAGTATTGATTTGGGTTGACAGGTTAGCTGGTTGACAGGTTGATAAGGTTGAAAAGTTGTTTTCATAGGAGTTTCCTTGTTAACTTGTGAACCTGTAAACTTTTCAACTTTCAATCATTTAATTTCCCTGGTATGAATAAGTTTTCCAACCGCGTCACCCGGCTTTTCGGTATTGATTATCCCATCATCCAGGCCGGAATGATCTGGGCTAGTGGCTGGCGGCTGGCCAGTACAGTTAGTAATGCAGGAGGCCTGGGTATTATCGGTGCGGGTTCCATGTATCCGGATGTGCTGCGGGAGCATCTGCAAAAATGCAAAACCGCCACAAGCCGTCCGTTTGCAGTCAATCTTCCGCTGTTGTATCCCGAAATAGATAAGCTCACACAAATCCTGATTGAAGAAGAAGTAAAGATTGTTTTTACTTCTGCCGGCAATCCTAAAATATGGACTCCCTTCCTGAAAGAAAGGGGGATTGTCACCGTGCATGTGGTCAGCTCTTCTAAGTTTGCCCGGAAGGCGGAAGAAGCCGGCTGTGATGCGGTGGTGGCGGAGGGGTTTGAAGCGGGCGGGCATAACGGCAGGGAGGAGACTACCTCCCTGGTCCTGGTTCCTGCTGTGGTGAATGCGGTCAGGATACCGGTGATTGCAGCGGGTGGTATAGCTACCGGCCGTCAGATGCTGGCGGCCATGGTGCTCGGCGCGGAAGGAGTCCAGATGGGCAGCCGTTTTGTGGCCAGTGAGGAAGCTTCCTCGCATATCAACTTTAAAAAAGAAGTGATTCGTTCAGAGGAAGGGGATACCCAATTGATGATGAAACAATTAACCCCGGTCCGGTTATTGCGTAATGAATTTTCGAGGCAGGTAAAGGAGGCGGAATTGGGAGGTGCCACAGTTGAGGATTTAAAAAACCTGCTTGGCAGGGCCAGGGCTAAGAAGGGAATGTTTGAAGGTGATCTGCAGGAGGGCGAACTGGAGATCGGGCAAGTCAGTGCGCTGCTGGATTCGATTTTGCCAGCCGGGGAGATTGTCCGGGAGGTCTGGGAGGAATTTATGAACGGTTTGAAAAATCCACTGAAAATGCCCTAATTTTAGTATTCGCCACCAGATCAGGCTAGTGCTGAAAGGTTATCCTTAAACCATTCAAACCTGTCACAATGAGACAAAAATCAATCCTGCTCGCACTCTGTTTACTGGGGTCATTTATGGCAATGGCCAATAATAACGGCCCGGGTAATGGTTCAAAAGATGAACTGAACGGAGTGGTCATTCAGGCCGAATCAAAGAAGCCGCTGAAAGATGTCAGCATAACGGCCTATCTCAACAATTCCCGCAAAGAAAAGATTGTGATCACGGATGAAACGGGGGGATTCAATTTTGACGAACTCAAGCCCGGCGTATATAAGTTTGTATTTGAGAAGACCGGCTTTAAGAAAGTGACCCGGGAAAAAGTAATGATCAAAACAGATGAAGCGTTCCAGATGCAGATCGAAATGATCGCCGTGGGAGATTACGAGATACTGCCTTCGCCCTTTAGTATCGGGGGATTTTAACGCAAACCTTTACATCCGTATAAAAAGGTCCCGTCTTGGTTAATAAGACGGGACTTTGTTTTTCATGACTGCTGGCTTTTTTTTTGGGGGCTGCCGTTTAGTCCATATTGATATCAAAATCGTCGAGCCCTTTTTTAATGTTGAATTTGGGGTGTTTTTCCAGGAAGCTGCGGTGTTTGTTATAAGTGTCAGCGGAAGCTTTTTTCCCGTTGATGAACAATTCGCCGTCTTTGTGTTCCAGGCGGTATCCTTCTTTTTTACTGATCAGGCCATCCTGGTCCAGGCGGTTCACGAATTCTTTATATTCTTTTATTTCAGCCTTGGCCTTTTCTATTTCCAGTTTGGCATTCTGCATTTCTTTTTCAAGTTTGGGGCCGAGCTCTTTCATTTCTTCCCTTACTTTCTGCATTTCCTTTTCCACCTGTTTCAGGTCAATCTCTTTGACTTTTTCTATTTCCGTTTTCATTTTTTCCCAGTCCACTTTGGCCAGTGAGGCCTCGACTTCCTGCTGGATCTTCGCCAGGTCCACCTGTTTCATGGCAGCGGTGACCTCGTTTTTTATCTGTTCCCAGTCCACTTTGCCGAGGGACTCCCGGACTTCCTGCCGGATTTTGGCTAAATCCACTTCTTTCATCGCTTTTTCTATTTCCACCCGGATCTTGTCTCCGTCAATTTCTTTCAGGGCATTTGCCAGGTCGGCCTGGATTTTTTCCATATCCACCTGCAGGTCTGCCCCGTCCAGTTCATCGAGTACATCATCCAGGTCTTTAATTTTCTTTTCCTTTTCCTGTTTTTTGGGGATTGTATCCGTCAGGGACCGGGACTGGGATCCGGGCGCCTGCTGGTAATCCCAGGATATCAGTCCGATACTGAGACCGATAGCGAGTGCAATGAGGCCGAATTTGGCAGGAGACAGGGTTGTTGGTTTCATACGTGTAATTTTTTAAATGAGTTGAATTGTTTTCCACGAAACACTTCGTAACAAATATACGATCAGTTTCGTATTATGTTACATGTCCCGGTGACTTTGGAAAAATTTAACAAAAGCCTGTTTCTTTTCGGCACTGGTTTGTTACCGGGGCAGGTTAATGGGAATTGTTTTTTTGTTTCATGTTGATTTTTGAGATTGGAACACAATTTTAGCCGCGGAGCCGCGGAGACGCGGAGGTTCAGAGGAGAAGGAAGGTTTCGCCGCGGAGACGCGGAGGCGCAGGCGAGAAGGAAGGTTTCGCCG
>JBBIGW010000004.1:0-59502 GCA_037447355.1 Bacteroidia bacterium
TTATTTTACTACCTGGACAATTGCCGGGGCTGATCGCTGATAATAAACCCAAAACCACGCTGGGCCGTTGAGGTGAAATGGAGTAATCAATATATACAATCACCCGGCAAGCTGAAATCCCTGCTCAAATACTGCAAAGAAAATAAGATGAACCGGGGCTGGGTGACCAGCATAGATCAGTTTGACCGGTTACAGGTCCAGGGAACAGAACTGGTTTTCTACCCGGCTGCCGCTTATTGCTATTCTGTTGGTAAAAACAGTATCGAAGAAAAACAAAGCTCCACCCCCTTTTTTTCCTGATAGCTCCTGCCATTAATCATTGTTTTCCCCTGCTCCCGGCAGTACCTTGCAACCAGGGGGGGATTATGAAAAAGATCATAAGCTGGCTCGGTATCGTGCTACTCGTCCTGCCGCTTGACGCACAGGAAATTGCCTGGCAACAAAAAAAAACCGGGCTGACTTTCAGCGCAGGTATCAATGTTCCCCTCCTGTGTTTCGCCGCTGATGACCCCGCCATCCAGACCTCGGGTTTTGCCAAACCGGGTTTCACCTTTGATATCAGCTATACCCACCGGTTCAACTTTTGGACCGGTATAAAGACGATGCTTTATTACTCCAGCAATAAAGCCGGCAACCGTACCGTACCGGCAATCGCTGCTGCCAGTCACTACCGGGCAATTGGCTGGATGGCTGGCCCCCTCCTTTGTAAAACATTCTCCGGTAAATGGGAAGCCGCCTTCAGTCCCCTGGCCGGGATCAGTAAAGTATGGACCCCGCAATTACAACGGCAAAACGAAACCTGGCTTTATAAACAGTCCGCCTCTTGTTTTTCCTGGGGCGGGGAGCTCAGTCTTGCGTATTTTATCAGTGATAAAAGTTTTCTTCACCTGAAAACCGGTCACCTGAATATGAAGCCGCAGTTCAGCCTTCATCCCGGTGAAAATGCAAAATCCGAACAGCATTTTGTGCTGGTGAATGTGGATGCGGGGTTCGGGTGGAAGTTCTGAGTACACTTATTCTTTTCCCTGCAGGGGCATGCCAATTTCCAGTTCAAATCCTTCTCCCGGGTTCGTGATCACCTGCAGGGATCCGCCAAAAACGGTTAAGCGGTTGCTGATATTCTGTAACCCGATCCCCATGGCCGTTTTACCCGCTTCCGCGCCAACACCATCGTCCGCGATCCGGAAAGCCAGGCTGCCATTGAGGGTGGAAAGCGTCAGGATCACGCTTTTCGCATGAGCATACTTGATAATATTCGTGCATTGTTCCTGTGCGATCCGGTAGAGGGAGAGTTTTCGTTTCCCATCCAGTTTTGATTCGGTATAATCTTCATGCTGCAGGAAGGTATCAATACCGGCAGGGTGAAGCATGGTTTCACATAGCCGGCGGAGTTGCTGCAGCAGGTCTTCCTTCGACTGATCAGGCGCCACCAGTTCATGGGCAATTTTCCGGTTTTCCCGGATGGCAAGGGCCAGGTTATCCAGGCAGCTACTTACTATTTCGTCATTTTGCTCCGGGTGTTCCCGCAGCACCGAGAGCATGACCCTTGTGCCAACGAGGATCTGGTTTACGTTATCGTGCAGTTCGGCACCAATGGCGTTTCTTTCTTTTTCCTGGGCTTCCAGGGCCGCCGTAATCATTTTCTGCTGCTCCCTTCTTTGCCGCTCCTGCAATTCCAGTTCCAGTTTTTTCTTCTCCGTTATATTCCGGATAAATACAGAGATCCCGTCCTCCGAGGGATAGATATGGTTTTCCTGCCAGAGATCCAGCGGTGCATAATAATCCACATTGCTGATATAGCGCTGTTCATTCATGGCCTGGTTGAAGGCCGTAAAGGTGGATGAATGAACCGCATCCGGAAATTCGGCCCATACATTTTTCCCGAGCAGGTCTTCGGGCTTCCGGCGGATCAGCTCCCCGGCCTGCTGGTTCAGGTAGGTATAGCACCAGTTATGATCGAGTGATATGAATGCATCCGTAACCCGCTGGATAAAAATCCGGTACTTCTCTTCGCTCTTCTTCGCTTCTTCCTCGGCCTTCCGCTGTTCGGAAAAGTCACGGAAGAAAACAGCCACCCCATCCCCCGAAGGATAGATGCTGGCCTGTATCCAGCGGTCCACGGATACGGAATACAATTCGAGGTATTTATTTTTACCGGTATAAATGGCTTCTTCAAAGGCCGCAAAAAAAGGCCGGTCATTGAAATCCGAAAACTCTTCCTCTATGTTTTTACCCGGCAGGTAACCGGTTGGCCGCCGCAATAATTTTTCAGCAGCAGGATTGATATAGGTAGCCACCCAGTCCCGGTTCATTACGATAAATCCATCCGAGATCCTTTCCACGATGGTCCGGTATTTCTCTTCGCTTTCCACCAGTTTTCGCAGGACTCCTGCCTTTTCCCGCTCCGCTTCATGGTGCCGAAGGGCGGCTTCGATGGCAGCCGGCAGGCGGATCAGCCTGTCTTTCAGAATATAATCATCCGCCCCGTTCTTGATCATCTGCACCGCAAATTCTTCCGTGGTGGTACCGGATACCATGATAAAGGGAGTATTGATCCCGCTGTCCCGCACAATCCGGAGGGCTTCCTGTGCGTCAAATTGCGGGAGGGAATTATCCGCTAATATCACATCCGGCGCTGCCTGGTACAAAGCGTGGAGAAAGGCCTCGCGCGTAACAGCAAGCTGTATCTGGCATTGCGGGTACTCTTTTTTCAGCAGCCGCTGCACCAGTTCGGCATCGGTTGCACTGTCTTCCAGCATCAGTATTTTCATTCCTTTGGGCATAGACCAGGTATTATTCCGGTGATTGATTCAGCAGGAGCCAGTAAAAGCCCAGGTTCCGGATGGATTCCGCAAACCCTTCAAAATTCACCGGCTTCACGATATAACTGTTGGCTCCCAGTTCATAACAGGCTTTTACATCCGGGTGCTCCTTGGAAGAAGTGAGGATCACCACCGGGATGGAACGGGTGCGGGGATCTTCCTTGATCTGCCGCAGTACCTCGATCCCGTTTATTTTCGGCATCTGGATATCGAGCAGGATCACTTTGGGAAGATGAATGCGGTCCTGCCGCGAAATATAAGCGCCCCTGCCGAAAATAAAATTCAGCGCCTCCTCCCCGTCCTTCACATGCACAAGATTATTGGCCATTTTGTGTTTTTTCAATTCGCGGATCGTGAGTTCCGCATCGTTCTGGCTGTCTTCGGCCAGGAGAATTTCCACTTTATTCCGTGTATCCATTGTGTATGATTTGTATTCTGTTTACTGGTTTGTCGTGGCATCCGGCAGGGAAAAAAAGAAACAGGCCCCTTCTCCTTCTTTTCCGTCAGCCCATACTTTTCCCCCATGCCTTACCACAATTTTTTCCACGAGGGCCAGTCCCACCCCGGTGCCTTCAAAATCCTCCTCGTTATGCAGCCGCTGGAATACGCGGAAGAGTTTATCCCGGTATTTATTATCAAAACCCACCCCGTTATCTTTTACAAAGAAGACCTGCTGCCCCTTGTCTGTATAATGGCCGATCTCAATTTCCGGTCTTGTTTTTTTGGATGAATATTTCACCGCATTGGAAAGCAGGTTGATCCAGACCTGGCGGAGCGTATTCAAATCGGCATAAACGGGGGGCAAGGGTGTGATGTTCCATTGAATGTCTGACCGGGAGAGCGGTTTGATGTTTTCGTTTATGATTTCCCTCACCAGGGTATCGGTATTCACGTTTGCCTTTACAATCTCCTGCCGGCCCAGCCGGGAAAAAGCAAGCAGGTCGTCGATCAGGTGGCCCATCCGGAGGGTATTGGACTTAATGACCCCGGTAATGCGATGACCTTCCTCATCCAGTTTATCCTGGTAATCCTCCTCGAGGATGCTGGTAAACCCGATGATGCCCCGCAGCGGGGCCCGCAGGTCATGCGACACCGAATAGGTAAAGGCTTCCAGTTCGGCATTGCTGCGATGCAGGGACGTTTCCAGTGTTTTCCGCTGGGTGATATCCCGTACCGAAGCGATCACCAGCAGGCCTTGATCCGTTTGAATGGGAGAGAGACTGATCTCCACCGGGAATTCGGACCCGTTTTTTCTTACGGCAAAGAGGTCCAGCCCGGCCCCCATGGCCCGGAGATGGGCGGACCGCATAAAACTATTCCGGTGATGTATATGCGCAGTCCGCAGGGCGGGGGGTACCAGTATTTCCACAGACTGGCCGGTCATCTCCTGTTTTGTATAACCGAAAAGCTCCACCGCCTGCCGGTTGATGACCCGGATCCTGCCCTGTTCGTCTGTAATCACAGTGGCATCCGGGGCCGCGTCGAGCAGGGCGCTGAAGCGTTGTTCACTCGCTACCTGTTTCCGGTAATCCCTGTGCAACCGCCGGATCATGAAGACACCCAGCCCGAAGATAAAGGCCAGGATACTGTATAAAATGGTATTCAACTGGCGGATGGTCTGTTCATTGTCCTGCTTGCGGACGGCCAGCAGTTCTGTTTCGCTATGTTCCATTTCCGACCCGATACGGCGGATCTGGTCGGAATAGTATTTACCAAGCCCGCTTTCCACCAGGCTCACCAGCTCAGCGGCAGTACCTGTTTTTTTAGTGACGACCATGCTGTCGGAGAAATGCATCCGTTGACCGATAAAAAAACGGATCGAATCCAGTCGCCGCAATTGCCCGGGGTTATCCGAAAGAAGTTGTTGCAGGGCCGTTGTTTCTTCTGTAAAACTTTTCCCCGACTGGATCAGCGGTTCGAGGAATTCATCCTTGCCGCTGATCGCATACCCGCGGGCCCCGGTCTCGTTATCGAGGGCGGCCATGACCAATTTCTGAATATGCTGGATGACCTGCCGGGTGCGGCTGACCTGGCCGGAAGTATCACGCACCCGCTGGAACTGGCGGTTGGATACAAAAAATACGATCAGTATGGTACTGACAAGCAGGGCGATACCTGAGGTGAACAGGTGACCGGGTGAAGAAATTTTCATAGCATCAGTGCGCGGCAGCAGCACCCCGACCGTTGTCCGGTAAAAGAATTTTTGAAGGATAATACAACTGTCCGGGAACCGTTGTCACTGGTTTTTGTTTCATTCTCTGCCGGGGATTGCTCCCTTAAGCCGAATGTCCGTAATCATTCATCGTATGTACACAGGCTCTTCTTACCATTAAATTAAACAAAAAAAACAGATATTCTAAGATGAACTTAAAAGGATCCTGAAGGGAGTATGGGTAAACACTTAGGGGATGAGCTGAAATTATTGATTACTGATTATTTATTATTTCGTGTAATGGGCAACTGCTTTACGAATTGATACCCGCTGAATGCTGAACTGCTCTTAGGATATACATAACCGGCAGTATCGAAGCCCGGCCCCCATAGTGAAGCTGCAAAAAAAAAGCCCCGTCCCGCTTTCAAATAATTAATAATCAATAATAGCAGCAGACGGGGATTATTAATTATTAATTATTTCGTGTTCTTGGTAATCTCATTATAAAATGATACCCGCTGAATGCTGAACTGCTCTTAGGATACACATAACCGGCAGTATCGAAGCCCGTCCCGTCCATCTTCTTTAGTGAAGCCCCTAAATAACAAAGACCCCTCCAGCTTTCCAATAATAAATAATTAATAATCAACCCATTAACCTTCCATTTTCAAAACAAGCCTCGTCTTATCCAAATAAGCTACCTTTAAGTACAATCCCCCCCATTCAATCCTCCCTCGTCCCCGCTGGCCTGCTTTATAACAAAAACCATCAATAATGAAAAAGATCCTCTTTTCTTTCGTCCTGCTTTCGTTTTTATCCTGCAACAACAAGGAAAAAGAAGCTCCGGCCGAATCCCCAAAAACCGGCAATGCCGATACACCCGAAGGGTTGCCCTACACAGCTTCCTATACCAGCAACTGGAGCAGCAATGTTTCCGATGCCGATCTGAAAACGGTTTTACAGTCGTATAAGGACTGGTCCGAAGGCAATATAAAGAGCCTTGCCGCCGCCATGGCCGATACGGTGGATGTGGATATGTCAGGCGGGGTATCCCTGCATGTCACCCGCGACAGCCTGATGAAAATATGGGGTACCTACCGCGACAGTCTCAGTTCCGTAAGCATCGATATGGCCACCTGGCATAAAATGTATGCAGTAGACAAAAAGGATGAAGTGGTCGTAACCTGGTACAAGGAAATTGACACGTATAAGACCGGTAAAGTGGATTCGGCCCTTTACCATGATATTAATCTGATGAAGAACGGGAAGATTGCCTGGTACAGTCAGTATAAACGCCCCCTGTTACCCAAAAAGAAATGAGCGGGAAGAGCCCCCCGGGTGGGGTCACGTACATTTGATAAAGCAAATTCAAATCCTCGCTGAGGCCGGAGAACACTCTCCGGCTTTTTTGTACCCGCTCTAAAGTAGGTCAGATTTATAAGAGTGCCGGTTAATCGGCAACGCTTGATAATTAATTAAATATGAATGGCGACTGGTGTTAAATATTGAAAAATGTGGTATAAAGCGTAATAATGTGGTATAAAATCGTATATTGTGGTATAAATTGTTGTAAATAATGAAAGCGGAGGAAATAGGAGCGCAATTGGAAATAATTGAAAGAACTATTAACCCGTTTCCAAATGGAGCTTCCCTGGAAGAAATTCTGACTGAATCGGGACTATCAATTAAAAAGCATACCCTGCTCAGAAGACTGGATCTGTTGAGGCAGCAAGGAAAAGTACAGATGCAGGGGCAGAAAAAGGGGGCCCGGTATTTCCTGGTTAAGACTGCACTAAACCGGTTAATCATGGAAGGGGAGAATTACGCAAACATATCTGAACCGCCTGTTGCAGGTAAGGATCAGGTACCCCTGTCCATGATGGCTCAAATTACGAAAAGAGAACTCAGCAAACCCGTCACAGCACGTAAAGCAGTCGGCTATAACCGCTTCTTCCTGGAAAGCTACCGTCCGAATCATGACTTTTATCTTTCTGAGGCAGAGCGCGGAAGTCTCCGGAAAACCGGCAGCACCTATATGTCTGACCAGGCTGCCGCGGGCACATATGCCCGGCAGATGCTCAACCGGCTCCTGATAGATCTGTCCTGGAACTCCAGCCGGCTGGAAGGGAATACCTATAGCCTGCTGGATACACAACAATTAATTGAGATGGGGGAGCAGGCATCAGGAAAACCAGCCGCCGATGCCCAGATGATCCTGAATCATAAAGAAGCGATTGAATTCCTGCTCAGCGATCCGGATGGGGAGATCGGGTTTAACCGGTATACCATTCTGAACCTCCATGCAATCCTGGCCAATAACCTGCTGCCTGACCCTTCTGCACCGGGCCGGCTCCGAAAATTCGGGGTCGGGATCGGACAGTCAGTCTATACACCGCTTCCTATACCCCAGCAAATAGAGGAGATGTTTGATTTAATGCTCCTGAAAGCCGGTGAGATAAAAGACCCGTTTGAACAGGCTATTTTTATCATGGTTCAACTGCCCTACCTGCAACCCTTTGAGGATGTCAATAAGCGTGTTTCCCGGCTGGCCGCGAATTTGCCGCTCAATAAAAGTAATTTAATACCGCTTTCCTTTATTGGCGTTCCACCCGAACTTTATTTTCAGGGATTGTTGGGTGTCTATGAAAAAAATAATACGTCACTGCTCAGGGATATATTCCTTTGGGCTTATGAACAATCGGCCAACCGGTATGCCACGATACGGCAGACCATCGGCGAACCCGATCCGTTCCGGGTAAAATACAAGGATCTGCTGCACCAGTTGATCCGGGAGATCATTGAACAGGGAAGTGACCGGCAACGGGCGGGCTTTCTGATCAGGGCCAGGGCGCTTCAACTACCCGGGGAACACAAAAGCCGGTTTACAGAAATGGTTGAAACGGAGCTTTTATCACTGCATGAAGGGAACTTTGCCCGCTACCAGATACGGCCTGCTGTATTTAAAAATTGGAAGAAAGCCTGGGATAAATACTGAAAGCTGTTCAAATTTGATGTAACACCCTGGGATAAGGAGGGCCCTTCGTTTATTCCCTGAATTATTACATTTGCGCCTGTACTTCATGCGATCAACCTATTTTATGAAACAGTTCCCCCTGCTATTCCTTTTCACTCTTGTCTTTACCGCCGGCTATAGCCAGCATTTTAAGGTTAGTTCCTCCGCGGAATTCAAGGTCACTGAACGGCTGAATAAAAACCACGTGATCTCCAATTCAATGTCCTTCCGGGGATCCCTGTACAGTATCTATATGAACAAAAGTACCGGGGGCAGTAAATGGCTTTTCACCAAAGTTTTTGATATCAAAAACGCTTTTGAAATTGCGAAGTATGATATCAATATGAACCTGGTCAGGGAAAACAAGGTGGAGAACGGGGAAAAGAATTTTGCCAATATCAATCCCGAACTCATCCATTTTAATGACCGGTTGCTGGTCGGCTATTTCAAGCATTATAAAAAGGAAGCGTTTGAGTATTTTATCGCGGCCGTGGATACGGTAAGCCTGGCTTTATCCGAACCGGTAAAATTATTCAGTATCCCGGTTAAAAATGTCGGGATCATGAAAGTCAGTGAATTTGTCACGGAAATACCGGTACAGGTTGCGGTATCGCCGGACAACAGCCGGATCCTGTTTGCCGCGGTAAGTGAAGGAAACACCGTCAAGGTGCAGGTACTGAACCGGGAGCTGAAAACAGAAAAACAATATACAGTGCCGGTCAGCGGAGCCGGTAAATACACGGCCTCGAAAGGAATTATCACCAACGACGGCTTTATCTTATTTCCCCTAAATAATGAGGAGGGAGACCGGAAACTGCTGACGATTGACCAGGCGGGTAAAAAGGACCTGCTGAATCTAAGCAGCCAGGCACCCGGGAAATATCCCTACCCGTTGAGTTGCCAGTTGTCCCGGGACCAGCAATCTGTATATCTTTTTTCCGCCCTGAACAACAACAAAGGAGATAACCTGTACTGCCACGGTGTATTTTTAACAAGCTATGATCTCCGGCAAAACAAATTGCAGAAGGCCATTGTCTATCCTTTTACAACGGAATTCATGACAGCGCTGATCGGGAAGGGCAGTGTGAAGTCGGCCAATATCCTCTATGTTTTTACATTTACACCCCAGCTTACCGAGCTGGACAATGGTGACCTCGTGCTCACCGGGGCGCCGGAGATCCGCCGTTCAGAGACCACACAATATGGCAACAAGCAGCCCACAAGCTGGAGTATCTATGAAGCCGGTTCCGTCATCTCTGTATTTATCAATAAAGAAACCGGTGCGGGCATACCCGCCTTTCTGCCCCGGCGTATTTACCTGTCCATGCCCGGCGCCCTCTCCAGTCCATTTTCCCGGATTTATATACTCGGCAGACCCGGCTCCATCGCACTTGCGTATATAGATTACGAGAATAATATCAACCAGTCGCCTGATAAACCGGTATATACTTCCAATTCTCCTGCCGGCCTGGTTCTGGCCGAAGCCGAGATCGGGAAGGACGGAACCATTGTCAGCAGGAAGCAGCTGGGTACAAACCAGAAAGGGTACTACAGCTATTATATGAACTATGCCCTTACCGAACCCGGCCAGGATTTCCTGCTTATCCCGATTGGCAAGCAGGGTTTAAACTTCAATGAGAATAAGGAATTCTTTACCTACTGGTATAAGGTGGAGCCGGCGGGGAAATAGCACGGAAGAAGCTGGCTGATACCCTCTCGTAAACCCTGCCCATCATCCCGCCCGTTGCAGCCCGTCAACATAGCGAGGTAACTCTCCATAAAGATCCATATAAAATGAATTTATTTAAACGAAATAATCCTACGCCACCATTCTATAAAACTCCATGAGATAATGTCATTTTACTCATCTGTTTATTATCAGTCAATCTTTAGATATTGTGGCTAAATCTCCTCAAAGAAATCATGATCGACTTCTTTCATCACATAATTTTCTTTCACTTGTACACCAATATTATTCTCAATAGCCAACGCCGCCAGTTGTTGGCCGTTTAATAAAATAATACGGTTCTGCGGATTCATCTTTGCGGTATTAAGGGCGTCTTCGGTAAAGTCAGAGGTGGTAATGAAAATCCCTTTATTGGTACCTTTGAGGCTTAAAGAGCCAATAAAATCCCGGATATCTTTTGACTGGACTTTATTATCCTTCCAGCGTTTGGCCTGTACATAAATACGCTCAATACCCAGTTTATCCTGGTATATAATTCCATCTATTCCATTATCACCCGATTGTCCAACTACTTCGAAATTCTTCTCATCTACTCCTCCATAACCAATGCGGGTTAGAAGCTCCAGAACAAATCGTTCAAAATAGGACGGGTCTTTGCTCTTCAGAATCTCCAGCAGTTCATAGCCCAGGCTTTTATTCAGATCCCTGAAGGTATCACCCAGAATTTCTTCCGGAGTTTTCGACTGATTGCTGGCTTTTGTATCCTCATTACTGACCATCTGTTCTTCCTCTTTACCAAACGTGCTTTGCCAGTCCTTATACCCTTGAAACTGTTTCAGATAGGTTATATTGATATAGTTGATATTTTGCTTAAGCACTTCAATCCCGGTTTCAGTAATCTGATATACACCGCGCTTGGGGTAAAAAATCAGTCCCGAATTCTTTAAATAGCTTAGCGCCCAGGCTACCCGGTTTTTGAACAAACCCATCTGTCCGCTGGGCACTTTAACTTTCAAATCCTCTTCATTAAGGGAAAACTGTGTAGCCATTGTAGCGAGTACATCTGCCAGGGAATGGGATGTGTTATCGCCAAGCAATTTCACAATCGGGTACATTAGCGACTGGAAATCAGGGATCTTTTCTGACATTGCTTTAGTTTAATTTATTAACTGTGCTTTATTACCATTTTACCCAGTTCCTGTAATTACTCTCATTCAAAAATCCTACAACGTAATCTGCCGTTTCATCCAGGTTCCAATGAATTAATTTGTTTGGAATCCGAAGTGTATAATATCCTTTAAGAAAGGAATGATACGTCCTTTTTAAATCTGCCAGCGCCTGCCTGTTGTCAAGGTTATGGTGTGCCCCATCAACTTCAATATTCACTTTTGCTTCAGGTATGGCAATGTCAATGGTTTTATAACCATCATACTTCTCCAATTCTGCAGGAACGCCTCTTAGTTTTAATGCGAGGTATAAATGAAACGCTTCTGGCGTAGTTCCACTATTTGCAATCCAGTGCTGATGATCTATACATAATGGTGCACCAAAATTCTCCAACGCATGATTAAACACATCCCACTCAATATACCTGTTACATTCGATACAATTTCTTCTCATTCTTATTTAACATTTTCAAAAAACTTAATCGCAAAATCACAGAAATCTTTAATTACCTCCTTGTCAAGCTCGAACTCTTTAATGTTTCCTAAGTAGTTACGTGACTCAGGGGAAACTTCCTTTCCGTTTTGGAGATCACTTACCGTAACACACTTTATATGCTTTTTAGATACCACAATGATATATGCATTCTCATAAGGGTAATCTTTGGGCAGATCCTTTAGGGCAAATGATCCACTGGCCCTGAACTTCACTTCGATAAAATAAACAGCTTTTGTTTCCCGGTGCTGTACTACAAAATCGGGCATCCTGCGAATTTGCTTGGCCACTTCGCCTTTTACACCTTTCAAAAGCTCCATTATTCCGGGAATAGTATTCTCCATTCCATAGCGGAATACGTTATAGCCAAGCGAAAGAAATAACTCCTGGATCAGTGTTTCAGCAATACGGCCTTTGATCATGCCGTATCGGTAATTCCAGTCTTTATCACTTAAACCTATTTCCTCATCATCCTCATCAAAGTCTGGCTGGTTATTCGCTTTCTTATAGCAGTCATAACATTTACCGTTCGGATACTTTGTATAAGCACCACATATAATACAGTCAGGCATATTATTTCTTTTTATTCAAACTCTCAATAATCGCCCTGAAACTCTCCAACCCCGCCTCCAGGTTCTCCACGATCTCAGCCGCCAGTACATCCGGATCGGGAAGGTTGTCGAGGTCGGCGAGGGACTTGTCCTTGATCCAGGTGATATCGAGGGAGGTTTTGTCGCGGGCGATGATCTCGTCGTAGGTGAACTTGCGCCAGCGGCCATCCGGGCCTGTCCCGAGCTCCGGTCGAGGGATCTCGGACCAGGTGGCTTTGCGCTTGTGGCGGTTCCCGGGCTTATAGCATTTGATGAAATCCTGCAGGTCTTCGAGCCGGAGGGGGTTCTTTTTGAGGGTGTGGTGTACATTGGTGCGGTAATCGTAGACCCAGACTTCCCTGGTCCAGGGGTCTTTGCTGGCGGGTTTGCCATCGAAAAAGAGCACATTGGCCTTTACTCCGTTGGCGTAGAAGATACCAGTGGGCAGACGCAGGATGGTATGCAGATCCGTGGTCTCCGTGAGTTTCTTGCGGACCGTTTCGCCGGCGCCTCCTTCGAATAGCACATTGTCCGGGAGTACCACAGCGGCTTCGCCGGTGATTTTGAGCATGGAACGGATATGCTGGACGAAGTTGAGCTGCTTGTTGCTGGTGGTGACCCAGAAATCCTGGCGGTTATAGGTCAGGTCTTCTTTTTCCTGTTCCCCCTCTTCGTTGGTGAAAGTCATGCTGCTCTTCTTGCCAAAGGGCGGATTGGCCAGGATATAGTCATACCGGGTTTTAGGAGCCGCGATCAGTGAGTCCTGGGAATCGATGGGCACCTGCTCGCTGTCTATATCCCCGATATTATGCAGGAAGAGATTCATGAGTGCCAGGCGGCGGGTGCCGGCCACGATCTCATTGCCAAAGAAGGTCTCGTATTTCAGGAATTTCTTTTGGGCCTTGTCGAGGTCCAGGTTATCCGTCATCCAGTCATAGGCGGCGAGAAAAAAGCCCCCGGTACCACAGGCCGGGTCGGCAATGGTCTTCATCGGTTCGGGCTGTATACACTCCACCATGCATTTGATCAGTGCCCGGGGTGTGAAATACTGCCCGGCACCACTCTTGGTATCTTCTGCATTCTTTTCCAGTAACCCCTCATAAATATCACCCTTGTCTTTTACACCCATCGACACCCAGCTCTCTGCATTAATCAGTGCGATCAGCTTATACAGTTTGGCCGGGTCCTGTATCTTGTTTTGACTCTTTGTAAAGATCTGCCCCAGCATCCCCTTCTCATTACCCAGCTCACGCAAGAGTTTGCTGTAATGGGTTTCCAGTTCATCGCCGCTCTTGTTGGTCAGTGATTCCCAATTGTATGCCTTGGGAATCGGCATCTTCTTATTGTGCGGCGGACGGCTGTATTCATCGGCCATTTTCAGAAAAAGCAGGTAGGTCAGTTGCTCCAGGTAATCGCCGTAGCCTACACCGTCATCGCGGAGAGTGTTACAAAAAGCCCAAACTTTAGAAACAATAGAATGTGTATTAGATATATTGCTATTCTTCATAAATGTCTTTATTCATATTTACTAGCCGTTGCATATCCGTCTCTAGAAGGTATGTCAAAGTGGTAAAGAATATTTCCTCCTGACTTTGCAGTTGAATATACACTTGTACCAACCTTTTTCAAAGCATTAACTACTGCCATACTTGGATACTTTCTTTTCCCTTTACCTGAAACATATGCAACGACAGGGGCAAAATGTAAAATCAAAGAAGAAGTTAAGTTTTTTTTGCTCCCATGATGCGGAACATCAAGCCAGTCCAAATTCTTCGTCCAACTATTATAATTTTCAACTACTTGTTGAAGTGCTATTGGTCCTGCATCGGATGTAAATAAATATCGCTTATTATTATCAGGGTGAAAAGCAATTATTGCACTGCTATTATTCTCAGAAGACTTATCATCGTCTTGATCAAGCACCTCCGATAGTGTGTCTTTTGTATAATCATCTAAAACATCATCTTCAAGTATTGATTCCTCCAAAAAAAGATCATTTACATCTCTAAATGTTTTAAGAAGGTTTTCGTAAAATTCAACTGTTGGGCCTAACACGGTTAGAGGAACATATGAATGTTTTAAGCCTCTAAATGGCTCTTTTCGTACAATCCCCTTGGAGTCAATCAGTTTTATTATGTTTATGTTATTATCTAAAGATTCGGTAATCTTTCTCATTTTATGATAAAGTGACGCTTCTGTAATAGCTTTTCGAACTTCAAATATATTTACATGCTTTTCTGGGTCATGTATCCAAAATTCGGAAATCTTCATGTTGTTTAATATGTATTCGAATCCTCCGATATGGTCATTGTCAGGATGTGTACAAATTGCCAAATTAATATACTTCTGATTTGTATATTTATTAATCTGTGTAACTACTTTTTCACCATCATTTTTATTACCAGCATCAATTACAACCACGTACTCAGTGCCAGAACTATTTATGTATCTGAGAATTATTGCATCTGCATTTCCAACGTTAAGCATTTCAATTTCGTAACCCATATGATTATATTATTTGTGGACAATATAGTTTTACCTGAATCTCAGTTATAGATTCGGCTTGTTTTACTAATGAGTTTATTTGATCATCTGATAACGATTTTAAATTAGTAGAAACAGAACGAGCAATTCTAATTTCCTCTTCTGTAGGTTGCTCTTTAATAATTGAATTATAATTTATACTATTTTCTAGTTCACTCTTTATTAAGTCCCACTTTCCGTGATTAATGTATTCTTGGCTTATTCCATGTGCAATAACAACTGAATCAAGAATAGCTCCTTTCTTTAAATTATCAATAAATCCACCAATACAGCTCTCAACATCCCACCCTAATGATTGATATGCTATATGTTTCTTGTTAAAGCGATAGTTCTCGTATACATGTTGAATCATTTGGTAGTTCTTGATTCGATTCATAAAAATATCACTAGTCCTTACTAATAATTGAAAAACATTCTTGAAACTACTAAACCTTGGCATTATATTTCCTGCATCACTAACTATTATAACGTCACACTCATATGAACTATTTTTTTGTGTAAGCTTGTGAATTCCCTGATTATCATAAACACCACCATCAACCAAGCACGGTTTAACCCTTTTAAAATCTGCTTCGTTTTGAAAATATTTTTTATCTATATAAATCGGTGAAAAAGCAAACGGCACACATGTTGAAGCAGATACTGCTAAGCCCAAAGGAAAATCTTGATGTTTAAATTTAATCGCAATACCCTTATCAGAAGGAAACTCATAGGCTGAATCGCTCATTTTATTTTTAGAGAAAGTAAATTGACGACCAGTCTCAATATTAGTTGAATTAATTGCAATTAAAGGGTTATTGTTTAAATCTTTTATACATTTATTTTTAAAAAATAATTTTGAGTATAAAGACGCAACTATCTGACTTACTGGAAATATTTTATATTGATATTTTATTAAAAAGAAAATAGTAAGTAGCAAAATTAAGGCAGACAACCATGCAATTTTTGTGAAAAGCAAGAATATAGTCGATGCTAATAAAATTAAAATGAAAATTGTTATTGTTACAAACCTTTTTGAAAATAAGATTTTTCTAATAATATTTATTTTAACTATCCTTTTTATACCATTTTCAAATTCTTCAAAATTTGTATTTGTTAAACCAAAATATGCGCCAGTTATAGATCCACCAGATATTGTAGATATTACATCGATTTTATCAAGAATATTCATTTCTCTTAACTTTCTCAGAGTACCTAAGTGATATATTGTAGCTCTATACCCACCACCAGATAAACTTAGCCCTATTCTTTTTCCATTCTTCATTGATTGAAATTTAGAGTAATAAACCTCCGAACGCTCTCTTCAAAATACTTTGTCTTAAAGTCTCAACTTGTTGTAAACTATGATTTATGTTGTCCTCCATTTTATCGACTATACTGAATCGGTCTTCGATTTCTTGAACGATTTTGTTTTGTTCAACAACTGAACATAAAACAACTTTCAAATTTCTTATGTCTCTAATATTAAGATGAGGAGCAGTTGTTCCCGTTATTAAAGGCCTATATTGTGATTTAAATAACGATGATTGGAAAAAATACATAAAATACTTTGGCAATATTTGATTTTTCAGTCGAAACATCATCATTCTTTGTCCTAAGCACAAATTTATATTATGAGGAACTACTACGGTTGTACCGACAGTTCCTTCTCTTGCGAAAAGAATATCCCCTTCTTCTGGTTTTAATCTCGATATTCTCTCTTTGTATGTTCCCTCATTAACAAATCTAATTTTATCAAATAAAATTTTGCCATTTTCTATACATGTAGTATCTACACAATAATAGCCCTCTGATAAAAATTTTGCAGTGGAATGTAAACAATCAATAACATGACTGCAGCAGTCTTCAACTGTCACAACTTTTTTGTTTTCAATTCCCTCAAAATACGATTGTAATATACTCTGCCGATAGGTTATCAGCTGCTGCTGTGCCAGGCGCAAGTTTTCAATGCCTTTGTCTAATTCGGAGAAGAGTTCTTCGATTTTGGAGATTATGTCACTTTGTATCTCTTTAGGTGGTAGCGGTATATTTAGCAATCCTAATTTTGTACCATTCACATTGGGCTGACCAGTACCAACTTGCCCATCTGTGATTTGATTCCAGTAATATGGTGAGTTAAAAAAGTATGCAAGTAGTTTTTCGTTTATTTCTTTATTAACTCTTACTCTGATTAAGTAAGATGCAAAAACAGATTCTGGTATTTTACCTTTTATTAGAAAACTTTTACCAACAGTCGCACCAGTACGGGCAAAAAGTAAATCGCCATCTTGAAGCAAATACTTTAATTTGGCTGCATCATCAATTTTACAATATGGAACGTTATCCCATATTACATCATTTTCCTGAATGTCGGTAATACGTAGAAACTTAGGGCCGTTTTTCTCTTTTGATGAGGATTCTGTATACCCGTATTGAATATTTTGAGCAATCTCTTTGAGCTTTACCCATTTCCAATCTTTTGGTAATGCTTTGTCAATACTCATTTTATCTTTTTATCATTTGATCAACAATATTACCCGGCATCGTAGGTGAAGCATCATCTTTGAGTAACCCGGAGTCGGCCCTGCTAAACAGAGATTGCATTATTAGGTGTCTTTCTGTAGGGTCAATTTTCGCTTCTTTTTGTAATGCTAAATATACATACGTAAGTTGCTCCCTCTCCTCAGCATCTCTAACCAAATGAAATGAACTGAATGTAAGCTTGGAAAAAGTCCGTATAGCGAAAGCGAGAAATGAAATAAGGGTAATTAAAGCAACGGACCATTTTACAGATTTTGCCGTATTATCAAATATACCTTCAAATTCTTTCGTTGATAAACCATTCAAAAACCATAATAATATACCAACTGTAACCCCGACACACACTACCAATCCCCCTAGCCACCAATACCCTTCAGTTCTAAGTTGCTTTGCTCTAAGCCTCCAATATGTAGCTGGAGCTTCTAGTTTTAATTTTTCTTGATATAATTTCTCTAAGTTTGTTATATCATTTCCTGATTTAGTTTTAAAGTCGTTATGTTCTTTTTCAATTCTTTTCAATAAATCATTAAGATTTTTCTCTTTTTCAGTTCTTAATAAGTCAATAGAGGCGGTACTATTAGTAAATTTTTCATTTGTCAATGAAATATAATCAACAAGCTCTTTCTCGGCATCAATAATTTTATTTTGAAACATGGTTCTGATTTTCTCCAAAGAATTTGCTTCAGCGTCGCTTCTTAATACAATTTTTGAATTTATAGAATTAGAAAATTCATACGCCAACATATATCCTATAAAATGTTGTTTGCTGCTTATGCTATTAATATTGCCTGTAAAATAGTCGTAAGCTGAATTATAATAAACCTGATTTTGTTTTTTAAGTTCAATTAAAAACTCAGTTATGGGATGGTTGAACGGGATTAAAATTGAATTTGAATTAGATAAAAAGGCTAGGTTATTTAGCCAACTCTGTTTATTAATATCATTGTTTATAAATAACGTAATTATAGTTGCTTTCGCTTTTTTAAATCTATTTTTTATTGCTTCAAATTCTTGAGGCAAATTTGAAATAGTTTCATAACCAGCTATTTGGTCTAGAACATATTCATAAAGTGCAGAAAGTGTTGTAAATTGAAGATTTAGCTCTATCGAAGGAGTCTTCATCTCAAATTGAAATGTTTTATAGAATTCTTTCTGCGGAGATGATGCAATTTTCTCTTGAAGCTCAGATAGTGTCATTTATTTGGATTTATGCAGCGAGCACTTCATTCAGCTCATTAATAATTTCCTCCGTCCCCTCCCCAAACACTTCCCACATCTTACCCAGTCCCCCTACCTTATTAAAGGGATCCAGTTCAAAATCTTCCTTTTCCAGGTGGAAACTGCCGGCGATATAGTCCTTGATCATCCGCAACCATTGCATCTGCTCTTCGGTAAACTTGCTGGCGGCGCCTTCCTGTTTTTTAAATACCCAGGACTGGAAATTTTTGTCCCTAATATTATCGAAATGCCATGATTTTTTGTCAAACCCATAATTAAATACAATACTTACATAACCCAAAATCATCTCTGCGATACCATTTTGGTTTTGGTTTTTCAAGAATTTCATTCTAATTGTATTTATTTGATTTTCTGTCACTTATATTCTTGGTGTTTTAGAATTCCCGGTTTTTATGTATATTGCACCTGAGTCTATCCTGCATGAACGTCGGCTTCAAGCCGTTTCCGGAACTTAGTTTCGGATCAGTGCAACGGTGGGCTTATTTTATTCTCAGCCGTTAATGGATTTTTGGGAGTATAGTAATTCTTCCATCCTTCATACTTCTCAGCATCATACACATCTATTACTAAAGATATTTTCTCCTTTAAATAATTATAAAAACGTAACTCGCCTTTTTCAAATACGTTTTGTACAGCCCAACAAAAATAATCTGCTACATTCAGCAAAGCTTCCTGTATTGGCTGAGTAACATTAAATACAAGATTTGCCTGAATGTCTTTTCTGCTTATAAGTCCTGTCGGTGAAAAATCATCTGTACCCATAAACTTTTTGACATTTATTGTATGAGCCAATCTCTCTTTTGCGTTTTCAAGGGCAAGCTCAAGATTGTGGTTCTTCGTACTTTTTCCACGTTCTGCAATATGCAAAACCATTTTTTCTGACTTATTTAATTTGTTCTTTAAGAGATGAGAAAGCAGATCTGCATAAAAGTATTGTTCCTTCCCTTTATGAGTGGTTTCATAACGTTCAATACTTTTTCTGCCAATCACAGCCTCGAAACTGCAGTCAAGATTTTTGATAAAATCAAAGAATAGTTTTCTCACTTCCGGAATATCATCAGTAGCATGAAAATAATAACCCAATGCCTCTTTCTTCTTACGTATCGAGATGACATCATAAAAAGGGTCATTGGCAACCCTTTGTTGTAATTCAACGACAGCCTTTCTGACTTCCACAAGTGGCTGCCTGAACTTTACCAATCCTACTATAAAACAGTTACTAACTCCATTATTGCCAATAATTGGTTTCTTACCTTTACCATAAAAAGTAGTATCTCCGGCTTCATCCAGAAATCTGTGATTCGGTTTTATTTCCTTATCTCTTCTCATTACGCCGCTAATATTTCATTCAACTCATTAATTATCTCCTCCGTCTCCTCCCCAAACACTTCCCACATCTTTCCCAATCCGCCTACCTTATTAAAGGGATCCAGTTCAAAGTCTTCTTTTTCCAGGTGGAAACTGCCGGCTATATAATCCTTGATCATCCGCAGCCATTGCATCTGCTCTTCGGTAAACTTGCTGGCAGCGCCTTCCTGTTTTTTAAAGACCCAGGACTGGAAATTGCGGTCCACCGTTTTATCATAAGGAGTGAGGCTGCTGTCGATACCCGATACCGCACGTACGAGGCTTACCAGGGCCACCAATTCATTTTTCGGAGAAGCAGCCTGTGCTGAGTTTATCGAAGCATAGGCTCTCCATACATGTAAGGGGGCGAGTAACGGCTGCTCGAGTTTGATCTTCTCGCAGAGGTCTTTGATCATGCCATAGGTGAGCTCCCTCCGCCGGTAAGGCTGGCTGTAAAATACCTGCAGGGCGGTGATCTCGTCCTTATGGGCTTCTATCCAGGCGGTGAAATTGCTGATGGTGAGTTCCGCCGCCGCCTGCTGATCTTTAACCCAACCGATATTGGTGACCTGGTCGATGTTGACGGAATCAATGACTTGGTCGTACTTTTTACGTACATCTACAATATAATCGCGGAGGTCCGGGGAGTTGAATACTGAGATAGCCTGGTCGATAAGCTGTGAGTGGTGAGTGGTGAGTAGTGAGTGAGCCGCTGCCGGAGAGATATCAGGATTGTCCTGATTTACTTTCAACCTTATTTGTTCTATCGTATCCGGATCGTGGGCATTCAGCAATTCCTTTACCACATGATTGATGGTATGGCCGCCGGCTTTCTCGGCAAAAGCCATGCGCTCTTTTTCGTTGATCTGTTTATCGAGACGGATCAGGCGGTTGGCCAGGGTGCTGAGGATCTCTTCGTTGGTATTGCCCATGGCTACATTCTGCAACAGGTCCTTCAGACTCATGCCGGGCTTTTTCTCCAGCGGGCGGCTGTCTGTTTTCTGGCTGCTTTCCACGCCAATGGCATCGATGATCACAAAATGATCTTTGGTGTAGCGGGCAGACGGAGTGCCCGTGGCCCTTAACTGTTCCAGCGAACAGGTACGGGTACCGCGGCCCTTCATCTGCTCATAATAACTCCGGCTCTTCACATCCCGCATAAACACCAGCACTTCCAGCGATCGTATATCGGTACCGGTGGCGATCATGTCAACGGTGACGGCTATCCGCGGGTAATAATCGTTGCGGAACTGGCTCAGCACACTCTTGGGGTCCTCCTCACTCCGGTAAGTGATCTTTTTGCAAAACTTGTTCTCCTCACCGAACTCCTCCCGCACGATCTCAATAATATCCTCCGCATGCGAATCGGTCTTGGCAAAGATGAGTGTCTTGGGGACTTCAAAGGCCCCGGCCCCCTCCCCACCTCCCCCGAGGGGGGAGGAGTAGCGGTCAGGAAACATGGCCGGCAGGTTATCCCTGATCGCCCGGATGATCGTGCGGATGGTACTGGGGTTTACAATATCCTTATCGAGCTGTTTGCCACTGTATTCAATATCCTCATCCACCGACTCCCAGAACTTGCGTCGCGTAAGCCGTTCCCGCATATCCACTTTCTCACCCATTTTGATCCGGCTCCCGGCTTTGGTGATCTCCGTTTCAATGGTAAACACATTATAAGGTACCAGCACCCCGTCGATCACGGCTTTTTCATAGCCATAATCGCTTACCAGGTTCTGATTAAAATACCCGAAAGTCCGGTTATCCGGTGTAGCGGTCAGTCCCACCTGGAATACATCAAAATAATCCAGCACCTGTTTCCAGAGATTATAAATACTCCGGTGACATTCATCGATCACGATAAAGTCGAAAAACTCCAGCGGTACTTTTTCGGTATAGCTTACCGGCACGGGTTCTTTTTGCTGAAACTCATTAGGATTGGTTTCCTCGGCGCTTTCATCCAGTTCGGTGCCCCGCAGAATGGAGTACATCCGCTGTATGGTCGATATATAAACCTGGTTATCCGGGGGAATAAAGCTGCTTTTCAGCCTTGTCACCCCATAGAGTTCGGCAAACTTGCGGTTATCATCATTCGGCACATAGGCCATAAACTCCTGTTCGGCCTGTTCCCCCAGGTTTTTGGTATCCACGAGGAAGAGCACCCGCTTGGCCCGGGCATATTTCAGCAGCCGGTAGATGAAGGTGATCGCCGTAAAGGTCTTGCCCGATCCCGTGGCCATCTGGATCAGGGCCCTGGGTCTGGCTTCTTTAAAGGATTGTTCCAGGTTATTGATCGCCGTTATCTGGCAATCCCGGAGTCCCGTTTCCGGCAGGGCCGGTATATCCAGCAGCCGGTCCCGCAGTGAGCGCCCCTGTTTCAACCAATCCCGGAAAGTCTCCGGACGGTGAAAACTGAATACCGGCCGGCTCCTCGGTTTAGGATCACGGAAATCGGTAAAGCGGGTCAGTTCGCCCGTACTCTCGTAAACAAAGGGGAGTTTTTCGTTGTTCAGGTATTTCAGCTTAGCCGTTGCATACCCTTCGGACTGATCTTCGTGGGTGGTAAGTCGTACCCCTTCCTCTTCCCGTTTGGCCTCAATGATCCCCACTGGCTGGCGGTCTACAAAGAGGACATAATCCGCCGGTCCGATATCGGTCTGGTATTCGCGGACGGCGATGCCCGGACCGGCGGACAAATTCAGTTTTGTTTTATCCTGAATTATCCAACCCGAGGTAATTAACCGTGCATCGATCTGGTCGCGTGCTTTTTGTTCAGGGTTCTGGTTCAAAAGGCGGTTGTGATAAGGTAGGATGCTAATGTACGCCATAAGTACAAGAATTCATATACCATAATTGGGTTAGTTGGTTGATTTTAAGGGGTTCAGATTTACATTTTACCGAGTATAGTTACGATCCAAGCATTGATGTTGATTGGCATGAATTTGAAGAAGTAGAAACAACAGACAAAGCTCCGACTAATAATGAGGATATTGAAGAATTAATTATTCTGCTCAATAGGATTTAGGGCTTTTCAGGAACTCAGAAATACAGAAACCTATAAACAGCAATATTTCATTCAGCTGTTTATGGCCTTAGTAATCTGGCAAGATTTTCAGTTCGTTCGCCATTTTGTATTCCGGCCCTGCTACCGGCAATACAGAAACAATCTTTCCGGCTCAATATTGTCTAACTCACCCTCAGCACCCCCAAATAACAACTATCCGCCACCCGTTTACCATCAAGAGTGCGGAAGGAGAGCCAGGTATGTACTTCGCGGCCGGAGAACAAGCCTGCATCAAGGAGTCCGCTTTGGGCGGAGCGGGTGCCGCCGGCAGGGGTCCAGATCATATCATTGGTCCCGGGATTGTAGGCTACCAGGATAGCGAGGTCGGTAGCGGCTGCATTGCCCATACCGGTATTGTCGGTCCAGGTAAAACGGATGCTGCCCTCGCCATCCGTTACAGCCCGGGCTCCTGCCGCTTTCTTCAGCTCTCCCCGGGCTATGTCCACCTGGGAATAATCAATGAAGAGACCGGGATACCGGCCGCCGATGGCCTGGGAGAGCAGGCGGCCCTGCATGCTGTTCTTCGCGGTCCTGCCCATGCCTTTCTGAAAACTGACAGCCGGAAGCTCACCCATGGCCCGGATGAAAAGCATCCCCAGGGCGAATTTGACCTGCCGCTCTAATTGCAGTTCACTGAGCTTACGGGTTGCCTTGGGAGCGGGCAGGCTGCGCAGGTAGTTTATGCCATTCCAGCTGCCACCTACCACGGTACCTACTTTACCGGATATTCCGCCGGGCATTCCTCCATGTTTTGCCATACCAATTCGCTTTATCTGAAATAATAATTTTTAGACTAACAATCCGGATTAAGCGGTTTCACCCGGTTTGCCTTAACAAAAATATCAGCAGTGAAAGCAGAATTCCAAATACCAGTGACAAGAAATACACATTAAGACACATTTAGTACAAACTGGTACAAAGGGGTATAAAAAGACAAAATTGGTAAACCAAATACACGATTATTAGCCGGTTACGACTCCTGCTTTGCATTTCCCCGCCCCCGTCTCTGCCGGGTTTCCTTTAAACCATCTGCGTACCCCCGCCCTGCCTTCTTTTAGATTCCTTCGGGAATCCTTCGGGTTTTCATTGGGAATCACCCACTATTTTGCGAAGGATTCCCGCAGCATTCCCGCAGCGTTGCCGAAGCAGTTACGACGAAGGGTATGCTTTGATAAGGTAAGACGTCGATGATTCGGAAAAGCTCGGGGCTCTTTATTTTACGGATGCGCCTTTCCCCTCTCCTTCAGCCTGTCTGTTTACGGTAGAGAGAGGACAGGGCTGAGGTTGAGGTAAGCTGTGAGCTATGAGCTGCGGGTTGCGGGACTGAAAGTTCGAAGCTTTTTATTTCACAGAACAGTAGCTGAGGCAGATAGCCTCTTTAATCCTGATTATCCTTTACCTTTCAAAAAAATCACAATTGCGCCACCTTTCTTTGATACTTATTTTTAGTACACTCTCTTTCTGTTTATCCGCCCAACCCTATGTGGATCCTTTGCAGCTTCGCTATACCCGCGCCTTCCGCAAACCCGGCGCCTTTGCCACAGCCCATGAACACCTGCTTACCGGTTCGGATCTGCCACTGAAACTCAAAGAGAATACCTACCTCCTGCTGAGCCCCTTCTATGAACAATGGCGGATTGATTCAGCAACTAAAAAACAGATCGTTCCCGGCGTGAAGAGCCTGGCCCTGCCGGTCGGACTGATCCTGCCCTTAAATAAAAAATGGTCGCTCACGGTGATGCCTACCCTGCGGACTAACGGCGAAACATTATTTGGCAGCAAAACCATCCAGTTCGGCGGCGCACTATTTACCAGCTATACCCGCAAACCGGGTCAGAAACTCCGTTTCGGGGTTTATATGAACAAGGAATGCTTCGGCCTCTTCATCATGCCCCTGCTGGGGACCGACTGGCGGATCGATAAAAAAAATTATCTCTTTGGCATGCTGCCGGGCCGGATGACTTTCGAACACCAGTGGACGAAAAACTTCTTTGGCGGCTTTACCTTCCGCGCTATCACTAACTCCTACCGGCTGGACAATGGCCGCTACCTGCGGCTGGAAGACAACCAGCTCTCCGGCTTTCTTGATTTGTACGCGGCTAAGCATCTCTGTTTTACCCTGGAACCGGGATTCGGCCTGCTGCGAAAGATCCGGACCGGCCTGAACGACAAGAATTACCTCTCCGTCCGCAACTGGGGCGACGGCCCCTTTATCAAACTCAGCGCTGCTTACCGGGTTCGGCTATAAAAAACAACTGCCCGGCTTTTATCCTGATTAAAATCAGCTTATTCCCCGGTGGAAATAATTGCTTTCCCCTGCCGGTCCGTTCTACCTTTAAAAGAAAGCTACAATATGAAACGCCTGATTTCCCGGCTTGCCCTCCTGCTGGTCCCGGTCGCCTTGCTTTTATTCCTGCTCAGCGCTTTCCGTCCGGCCGGGAGTTCGGATAATAACCTGCCGGTAATAAAAGTGCAAACTGTTTCCGTGAAGAATATCACAACCACCGGGGCCGAATGCTATTTCTCCGTTACGGACCCGGATAAAATTCCGAAGACAATTGGTGTTTGCGTGGGCAAGGGTGTTAACCCGACCCTCAGTAATACCAAATTCGGAATGGCGAAAGGCAGTATCGGCCCGGTTAATTTCCGTTCAACAATCAGCGGACTGGCGGCGGCTTCCACTTACCATGTGCGGGCCTATGTAACCACCAGCACCGGTACGATCTATGGAAATGACCTGGCATTTACCACCGCTAAACCGGTAAAGGGAAAATGATCCCTGCGTCTTCTCTTATTTAAACTACCGTGATGAAACCTCCTGTTTATTTCAGCGGGCTGCTGTTCTTTTTTTTGTTCTTTAGTTCTTTGACCAGTTATGCTATCAAAATAGTTTTCGTGTAAGACTATTTCGGAATTTATTGGTGCCAAATGACAATTTGGTTCAGAAATAGAATGTTTATTAAATTATTCTTTGAAAGCCCAGACTTTTATTTTATTCTGTTTCGATTTGAAAATTGATTGTGTAATATTTTGTATAATGCTTCATTTAGAAAATTTATTTGAAGATTATATCTTTAGTTTCCTAAACTAGAAGTAATCCAACATTATTATTAAAAAAGAGGCCGGTGATATACCGGCCTCTTTTTCTTATTTTATTGCTTTAATCAAGTAACTAATCCCAATTACTACTGCCGCAGTAATTGCTATTGTGTTGATGATTTTTGCAGTATCCCCATAAACAGTAATACAATTTTGTTTTGTACAGATTGTAGCTTTCTGGGCTTCTTGCCTTATTAAATTTTTCATTATTAAAAATTTAACTGAAATAATCCCTTCACTCTTACCTGGAAGGTTCAGGTTTTTCGATAGGAGATTTTAATTTTCTTTACGAACGCCCTTAAAAGGTTTATCATCAGACTTTCCATCCATAAATTTCCCGGTATCTGTGTCACGTTTAACCCAGTTCCCGGATTTAGGATTGTAAGTCTGACTTCTGTCCTTTACCTGGCCGTTACGATGTCCATCTCCGGACTTTCCATTTTTTGCCATTGTAAATCAATTTACACCTGTAATGGCAATTTGATACTGAGGCGCCATCACGTATTGCCCAAGAAACAGCATTTTGGATAAATGAACCTGCTAAGGTACTTTTGTCCGTAAGGAACAACTGTCTTACCCCTAAGTTATTGTCCCTCAAGCCGTGTCGCTGTTTCAGTGCCACGGTTTTTTATTGCTGATGCGCTCAGCAACCAGACAAATATACAAAAAATGGTTGACAAATATCAAAATAATTGTATTTTTGTCAACCAGCTGCTATTTTACCTAATTACCCTTTATGCACCACTTTCCTGATCGACTGAAATCTGCCCGTAAACAAATGGGGTGGTCCCTGCAAGACCTTGCAGACCATCTCAGCATACCCATTACCAAACAGGCATTGAATAAATATGAAACCGGGCAAATGAAACCGGGCAGTGAGATGCTGCTGGCCCTGTCTGAAGTACTGGGCGTAAAACCGGACTATTTTCTCCGCGAGCCGGTGGAACTGGGACCGGTGGAATTCAGGAAATCACACAAACTACTCGTGCGGCAGCAGGATCAGATCAAGGAACAGGTGCGTGATTTCCTGGAACGATATATTGAAGTGGAAAGCCTCCTGAATATAGATATCCATTTCAAAAACCCACTGAAAGACCAAGTCATTCAGGATATCCGGCAGGTGGAAAACGCCGCCATTACCCTGCTGCATAAATGGGAGCTGGGCATGGACCCGATACCGAATGTGATTGAAATGCTCGAGGATAAAGGCGTACGGGTGATTGAAATAGATGCCCCCGAATCCTTTGACGGACTGAGCGCCTGGGTGGGGAAGATCCCCGTTGTGGTGATCAGTAAAAATTTTACCGTGGAGCGGAAACGGTTTACTGCCCTCCATGAACTGGGTCACCTGGTACTGAATATTGCAGAAGGTGCGGATAAAGAGAGGGTCTGCCATGCATTTGCCGGTGCTTTGTTGCTTCCCGGGAATTCGCTGGAAAAACTGATCGGCGAAAAACGTAACAATATTGCCCCCGGTGAACTGGTAAGTATTAAAGAACAATTCGGCATTTCCATTCAGGCCATTATGATGCGGGCACAACTAAAAGGTATTGTAAGCAATAACGGGGCGAGCCGCTTCTGGAAGACCATGGCGGACAATAAAAAAGAAGACGGGCTTGGTTCATTTGCAGGGAAAGAAAAGAGCTACCGTTTTGAACACCTCGTATTCCGGCTGGCTGCTGAAGAAATTGTGAGTATGAGTAAGGCGGCTAATCTGGCCGGAAAGAAACTGGCTGAATTCAGGGATGAACTGGATGCCGTGATATAAAGTCGAAGAACTGCTGATGAGAAGAATAGCGATACAAGATGCCAATATCCTGATAGACCTGTTGAAAACGGGGCTGTTTGATCATTGCATGTCCCTTGAATATCGCTTTATCACAACCGATATCGTCTTTTTCGAATTGTATGAAGAACAGCAGGAACGGATCCAGCCGCATATTACTACGGGTTGCTTCACAATCATCAGTATTACTGATCCGGCATTGCAGGAAATCACGACATTAAATAGCGAGGAATCACGTCTATCCCTGCAGGATTGCTCTGCTTTATATTTTGCCCTGGAAAATAACTACATCCTGCTTACCGGCGATAAGAAAATGAGAACGGTAGCCAATAAAAAAATGATCGAATGTTATGGTATATTCTGGCTTTTCGATCAGTTGGTGGAAGGAGCCATCATCAATAAAAAAGAAGCCCTTCATTTTCTGGATCTATTAAAACAGGTGAACAGGCGGCTGCCGGCTGATGAAATTGAAAAGAGAATAAACAGCTGGAAATAAGCGCTTGTTTTGCTGACCGCGTATTCTGCTGTCCCGTTAATTTCAGATCCCTCCTTCGTCGGAATTAAAATGGTCATACCGTGCTCTGCCCTATCCCCGCTATAAGCATTCCACTCCTTCGGGGTTCTCTTCCTCATTCGCCGATTCCCATGCAATTGTATGTCGTCAAAACAAAGTGTACTTTCTATTAGAGAGTATTTCCAGGAATTAAGTTAGTTAATATGTTTTTTGTTTTATAGGGCGACTGGTTCTTTGCCAACAAACTCGTAAGTAGTGGAAAAGGGCAGAATTGCGGATTGGTGATCACGGTTGAAAAATTCCCGTCGAACGGTTTTTATTATCTCCTGACCGGATCTGTTTTTAAAAGCACGTATAAAGGTGAGGACAGTGTATGGCAGAATACCCGGTTTAACAGAAGCTATGCGCTAACCTCCTGGCCGGTAAGGAGTGGGGATTGGGATATAAACAACAGAAGTGTACAATGCAAATGTGGCCATACCGAATATCAGTTATAAAATTGAGCTTTAAATCGGGAGATCCTAAAAGAAAAAGCCTGGCCTTATCCGCCAGGCTTTCTTTTATGAGTAAATCAATTTACATCATCATTCCACCAACTCAGCAATGTCGCGGGCAGGGGGTTAAAGTACTCATCGGTTTTCAGCAGCATCTTTTGTGACTGATCACTATGCCCGCAGGTCTTTCCATCCGTAACCCAAAACGGGTTGCAGCCAGCCGTGAATCCCAGCGTACCGGCTGATACCGGGAAACTGATTGTCCGGGTGCCATAACCGGCGGGTGCGGGGTTACCATTTGCATCTTTAAACTCAAGTGTTATTGTAATACCGCTTATTTTCCAGGCATCCGTACAGAAGTTTTTATTACAATAGGCAATCATTACGGATAAGCCGTTCTGCTTGTAATACTGCAAAGAATTTTGTGCCGTTGACAGCGTCACCGCCCGGTCCAGCCGTAAGTCGGTATGCTGATTCGGCTTTATTTCGTTGGCATACTCATCCAGTTTATACACGACCAGTCCGTTTGCTTTTCTCGGACGGATAGCAAAAAACGCAGTGGAGGTATTGGCTTCTTTATTGTCGTTCCCCGTTGATACCTGGATAACCGCACCGGACAAAAAATAATCAGCATCCGTAAGAACGGTCTGCGTACCCGTGGATTCCGACTTTGTGACGACTACCGGTGTCCTGGCCGGCACCGTTCTTTTATTCATCACCGGTCTGGGAATATCTGTTTTCAATTGCGCATGAGCGGTAGTGGCCAGCAGGGCCAGAAGCATAACAAGTGTAGATTTCATGATAATAACAGGTTGATTGAATCGGCCTTTTAACAAGACCAAAAGTAGGTGCCCGGGCATGAACGGTCTATCCCCTAAAAAGAGGATTTTTTGAACAAATGGCCGGTTTTTTCAGGGAAAAGGCTTTTTGTGGTTAACTGGAAACAGGGCTGAAAAAAAACATTTACATATCGTTCTTTTACTTTTAATCTTCAATACCCTCTTTATGACTGCAACGCAGCCATTTCAATACTCCGGATAATATCAGCTTTGTTTATGCTGGCGCATGGCATAGCCAGGATTCTCGTACCGGATGGGGTCACCGGGTTTGGCGGTTTCCTGGAATCCCAGGGCTTCCCCTTTTCATTCGGATTGGCCTGGTTACTCACGGTCCTGGAGATTGCCGGGCTGCCCTGCTGATAACAGGGTATGCGGTACGCGCCGCGGCCGCTTTTTATATTGCCGAACTTTTTGCAGGTATCCTGCTGGTGCATGGGGAAAACGGGTGGTTTGTTGTAGGATTAACCAGTGGAGGAATGGAGTATAATGTATTGCTGATTATCTGCTTTTTGCTCGTTTATCTGACAAGCCATAAACCAAAGGCCGCCTGATTTATTGTTCTTTCCTCTTTTCATCGGAAGCAATTACAAACAGTGCCGCAATCAGCAACACACTGTATTCACTGCCGCCCGTTCCGTGTTCACCCACAAACCAGCCAAGTTCTGCATGGATCAGTATGATCCCCATAATCAGCAAAAGAATAAATGCCCCGGATAACAGCTTTTTAAAAAAGCCCATGGCCAGCAGTATACTTCCTGCAAGTTCAAATACAGTAATGATCCATACCACCAGTTCCGGATATATAAAACCCTTTTGCATCAGAAATTCTGTAAAGTTGGGAATGGTATACTTTATAACCCGGACAAAAGCGTGTAAAAAAAATAAAAGGCTGTAATAATTCGTAGAATGAGAATAGCCAGGCTGGCCAAATGAATGGGCTTTTTAAACAGATACAGTTTATTCAGGTGAGATAAATGAATAGTTGTTCAACACTCTTTAATACAAATATGGAGATTTTTTCTCTTTCTCATACAGCTGAAAACTGACCCGGTAATCAATGAACGCTTATCCTCCTTTTTGCGTTGAAGCAAAGTTGTTTTGGTATACCTTAATTTTATTTCCGTTGATTCATCGTGTTTAAATAAACATTTTACCGTTGCTGTTAATTCTCCCTGCGAAGAAAACCATTTTGTTATCTTCCGTCAATGAAAAAACCCGGATTGCCCCTTATTAGCAGCTGGCCGGCCTTACTGCCTGCCGGTTTTCTTTTTCTGCTATATTCCTGTAGTGTGACCGGAAAGCAGCGGGTTGCCCCTTACCACTATAAACCCGATCCGCCGGAATTGTATGCTGACATTGTAAAACAGGACAGTCTTTTTTTTACTGCTTATAATACCTGCGATATGGCCACCCAGGCGGCCTGTTATGCCGACACGATCGAATTTTACCATGATAAGGGCGGCTTGAGTACCAGTAAAGCGGATATACTGGAAGGAACAAAAAATAATATCTGCGGGAAAGTCACCCGTGAACTGGTAAAGGGTAGTATTGAAGTCTATCCGATAAAAGATTTTGGTGCCGTTGAAATGGGGCTTCACATCTTTCACAACAAAGAAGAACCCGGTGCACCCCTTCCTGCCAGCAAGTTCATCATCTTCTGGCGGCAACGCGATGGCCGCTGGCAGATGACCAAAGTAGTAAGCCTGCACTAACTATTTAACGGGAACCCTCATTGCTGCTCGGACCAGCAGTTCCCGAAAATGCTTTGGGATACCGCCAGCCATTAAGAAACCCACTCCGCATTCTCTTCGCCTCCGCGCCTCCGCGTTCTCTGCGCCTCCGCGTTATCTTCGTCTCTGCGTTCTCCGCGCCTCCGCGGCTAACTATAAATGAAGAAACCAACTCCTCGTTCTCCGCGGCTAACCCAAATATCACAGCATTTACCTGTCAAAACCTCCCGGTTGTTAATTACACGGCTAACGGCTTTTTGACTTTGTTCCAGCGTTTAAGATGCGGCAGGCTCTTCACCGCTCTCTTCACCAGGGCGGAGTCGATGTTCATTTTTTCCATCTGCGTTTTCACCAGCACTTTCATCTCTTCCAGCGTCATACCAGGACTGAGAAAAGCCCCATGCTGGTAACAATAAGTGCAATAGTCACTGCTTGGTGTTCCGTCTTTTTCTGTACCCCTCATTTCGGGTTTGTCGAGCGGCATACTGCAGCTCTGGCAGAATTTCTTGGTTTCCATCATTCAATTTTTTTAACGTTACTGATGATCAACTGCTCCCGGCCGCCCATTCCTTGTCCTTATGGTACGCTTCACTGATCCAGCCGGTTAATTCCTCATCCACTTCCGTTAAGTCTGAAATATCCACATAATACAAATACCGGTGAGCCGATACCTGTACCGAAGGGACCAGCCTTGGACTGCTGACTTTATACGGCAGGGTAAAGTCCACCCGGATTTTTTGCCGCAAAACCTTAACCGCTGCAAACGTGGAGCGGGTAACCAGGTGAATACAGCATTTCACCGGGTCGGTCTTAAAGGAGCCGACCTTTTTTTTAATCACCTGTACCAGTTTATTGTACAGGATTCTTCCCTTCTCCTTTCCTTCAAAATGTTCTTTTAACAAAACGGGATGGCAGGAATGCGTTTGCCCCTGCCGCTCAAACTGCCGGCCGCAACGGGGACATTTCCATAATGGTTTTGCCTTCATCATTCAGCCCGGGCTATTAAGGTTCTGGAACTGCCGGTCTGGCTTTTTTGTTTGTGTGGATTTGCCGTAATACGGTTAGCGCCAGCCTGCAATCCCCAGGCCGGTGTGTGATTATTTATCCATCGGCAGGCGGAAATATGAAATTACGGTGGCAACCGGTCCCTTTCAAAAATTATAGAAGTGATTCTTATCAGGTCCCGGATTTTATTTATTTTACGTTTTTAAAACTTTATCCGCATGGAAGAAAATCAATCCGCGCAACCCGAAGAGCAACACCTGTTTGACGATTTCAAACGCAGCCTCACCCGGGCTGGTTCGGGAAAACGTTTCGCCAATTATCTTATTGACCTGGTCAGTTTCTATGTTTTTATGTATTTCTTCAGTTACGTGATTGTCGCGGTAAGCATGGACCTTGCCGTTACGATATACGGGGAAACCGAAGGTTTTAATTTCGTTGGTAATCTTATTGTCCTGTTGTTATATGGAATGTATATGGGACTGATCGAAGCCGTATTCAGGGGTCGTTCCCTGGGGAAACTGGTTACCGGTACGATCGCGGTCAATGCTGACGGCAGCCGCATCGGTGGCGGAACAGCCCTCCTCCGCGGGCTGAGCCGGGCCGTTCCTTTTAATGCCTTCAGCGCCCTGGGTTCTCCCTGCTATCCCTGGCACGACAAATGGAATAATACTTTCGTGGTGGAGTACAAAGATTTCGTGTCGGCACCTTAAAAAGGTTTACCCGGCGTACAAAACCCGGATACCAACGAGGCAGAACGGTATATCCCTGTCACGGTATTGAAGCGGGGCCACTATTCAGTCCCCTCCGGGTCTTCCGAAGGGGACTCGGAGGAAACGACTTCGCGTTCTCCGCGACTCTGCGGTTACCTGAAAAAATCCCCCTTTTAAAGCCGTCAGCGCCCTGGGTTCTCCCTGCTATCCCTGGCACGACAAATGGAACAATACCTATGTGGTGGAGTACAAAGACTTTGTGCAGCCCCTCTGATACCATTTTTCCATCTACCCGGAACGGGGTGTTGAATACCAGCCGGGTCTTTTAAAAATAATTTCCACTTTTCTTTGTTTACTGAACACTGTTCATTATTTTTGTCCCGTAAACAATGTCGTCATGACCATCGCCAACCGGAAACAGCGGGAAAAAGAAGAAATGCGCAGCCTGATCCTCGACGCTGCCCGTGCGATCTTCCTTGAAAAAGGCTACGAGCAGGCCAGTATCCGGGCGATAGCCGAGAAAATTGAATACAGCCCCGGGACGATTTATCTCTATTTTAAAGATAAAGACGAGATCTTTCATGCCCTCCACGAAGAGGGCTTCAGCCGCATGCTGAAAAAAATGCAGCCCCTCCGGCATGTACAGGATCCTTTTGAAAGATTAAAGGCAATGGGGGCTGTTTACCTCGATTTTGCGGTCAATAACCGCGATTTTTATGATTTAATGTTCATTTTGCAGGCCCCGATCAAACATGAGATCGATAAGGAAGATTGGGAAATGGGCCACCAAACCCTCGATTACCTGAAGCAGATCCTCCGCGAATGCCAGGAACAGGGACGCTTCCCGGGAAGGGATATCAACTACCTCTCCTTTACGATCTGGTCCATGGTACACGGAATGAGCGCCCTCTACTGCCGTGACCGTTGCAAAGCCTACCATGACGTAAACCTGGAACCGGGAAAACTGATGGAAAACGCATACAAAATCTTTATGTCCATGCTGGAAAAAATCTGATTTTTTTTGCCCTATTAATGAACAGTGTTTATAAAAAAAACAACGATTAATGATAGCTCAACTGAAACCTCTCATCCTGCTACTCTTCCTGGCACCGGCCTGGCTTTCCGCCCAGTCCGTGCCCCCGCAGTATCTCGAAGAAGCGCTCGCGAATAACCGGGTGCTGAGAGAAAAGAAGATCGCCCTTGACAAAAGCCTCCTGGCCCTGAAAGAAGCGAAAAGTCTTTTTCTCCCCAGCACTTCTTTTGAAGCACAGTACAGCCTGGCGCGGGGTGGCCGTTCCATCAATATTCCTGTGGGCGACCTGGTGAATCCTGTCTACGCTACCCTGAATCAACTGACCGGTACCAGCAATTTCAAACCCATCAGCAATGTATCAGAACAACTGAACCCGGATAATTTCTATGACTTGCGGATCAAAACCGTCCTGCCCCTTATTAATCCCGCCCTGCAGGCGAACCGGAATATCCAGGAACAACAGGCCGCCCTGCAGGCCAATGAAGCCGATACCTATAAACGGGAACTAATAAAAGAAGTAAAGAGCGCTTATTTCAACTACCTCGCCGCGGGAAAAGCAACCGCGATCTATGAGAGTGCCCTGGCCCTGGTACAGCAAAACCTCCGCGTCAACCAATCCCTGCTCAGTAACGGTAAGGGACTCCCCGCTTATGTTTCCCGCGCTGAGAGCGAGGTAAAACTGGTGGAAAGCCAGTTACTCACCGCGCAGAATGACCAGCGCAATGCTGCCGCCTATTTCAATTTTCTGCTGAACAGGCCCCTGACCGATTCAGTGATCATCAGCCACCCGGATTTCAAAGATGCCCTGTCACAACTGAACGCTTCCTTAGCGGGTGATATCAGCAACCGGGAAGAACTGAAAGGACTCTCCATTGCCAAATCGATCAGCCGGCAGGCCCTGAAGCTGAACCAGGCTTTCCGTACACCGCGGCTGAATGCCTTCCTGGACCTGGCCGCGCAGGGTTTTGATTTCAGGATGAACAGGAAATCCTTTTTCTACCTCGGCGGTATCCAGTTGCAGGTACCCCTCTTTTACGGCAAAAGAAATCTTTATAAGATTGAACAATCACAGTTGGACCTGGCCGCCCTGCAATTGCATACGGACCAGGTAAAAGAACAATTACAACTTGCCGCTTTTGTCAGCCGCAATAATGTGATGACCGCCTATGGCCACTACCAGTCAGCCGTCAAACAGGAAGAAGCCGCGCAAAAATATTTCAGCCTGACCGATAAGGGTTATAAAGAAGGCATCCATCCCTTTATCGAACTCCTCGATGCCCGCACCCAACTGACCAATGCCCGGCTCCAGGTGAATATCAGTGAATCCGGGGTATGGATGGCCCTCGCAGATTACGAAAGACAAACAGCCTCTTTTATCCTCCAATAAAATCATTTTATGCGTAACCTCTTATTCCTGGTAACCACTGCCCTTCTCTTATCATCCTGCGGGAGCAGGACCCCCGAAAAAAATGTATTGGCCGGCAAAGACACGATCCCGGTAAAACTGATTCCGGTACGCAGTGATACCTCGGTGAACCAGGTGGATGCTTCCGGCCTGCTCACTACCGAAAACGAAGCCCGCCTCTCTTTCAAGACCGGCGGGGTGATAGAAAATGTATGGGTGAAGGAAGGCGATAAGGTCAGGGCCGGCCAGTTGCTCGCCACCCTTAAATCCACCGAGATCGCGGCACAAGTACAGCAGGTGGAACTGGGATTGGAAAAAGCGCAACGCGATTACCAGCGGGCATATAATCTTTACCGCGACAGTGTGGCGACGCTGGAACAATTGCAAAATGCAAAAACCGGTGCGGATATCGCGCGGCAAAATTTACAACAGGCCCTGTTTAACCAGCAATATTCAAAGATCTATGCACCGGCCGATGGCTTTATTGTAAAAAAACTCGGGAATACCGGTGAGCTGGCCGGTCCCGGTACCCCTGTCCTGGTCATGAACGCCGCCTCAGCTTCCAGCAAATGGATCCTTAAACTCGGTCTGGCTGATCATGACTGGGCCCTGGTCGAAACCGGGAATAAAGCCACGGTTAAGATCGATGCTTTCCCCGGCAAACTCTTCCCCGCCCGGGTAAGTAAAAAATCCCTCGCCGCTGACCCGGTAAGCGGTTCCTTCCAGGCAGAATTACAGGTTGAACTCGGTAATGAACAGGCTGCCATCGGGATGTTTGGCACCGCCAGCATCAGCACCTCAGGCACCACAGCCGGTTTCAGTATTCCCTATGATGCCCTGCTCGAAGCCAACGGGAAAAAAGGATTCGTCTTTGTCTCCGATGACTGCAGGTCCGTGAAGAAAGTGGAAGTGACCATTGAATCCATCAACAATACCACCGTCCATCTCTCCTCCGGACTGGAAGGACATGCATTCCTCGTCAGCTCCGGTAGTCCCTACCTGAATGAACAATCGGTAATAACCGCCCGGTAAAACCTTTCCAACTATCAAATCATTTTTATGCGCCTGACTTCTTTTTTTGTAAAAAATTACCAGTTCACCCTGGTGGTCTTCCTGATGGTGGTGGTGGTCAGTATTACCACCCTCTTCACCATGCCCCGGGCCGAAGACCCGGAAATCCATCCCCCGCAATATCCCATCATCGTGGTTTATCCCGGTACTTCCCCCCGCGATATGGAAGAACTGGTGGTGAAACCCATTGAGAAAAAAGTAAGTGAACTGGAAAACCTGAAAAAGATCACCACCCGGATTGATGACGGGGTGGCCGTGATCAACGTGGAATACAAGTACAACAGTGATGTGGAAACCAAGTACCAGGAACTGGTCCGGGAAATCAATTCCATCCGCGCTGAACTGCCCCGGGATATCTACAAACTGGAAGTGAATAAGGTCTCCCCCACAGATGTAAGCGTGCTGCAGATCGCCCTGGTATCAGAGAATGCGCCGGACGAAAGGCTTAAATATTTCGCCGAAAACCTGAAAGAAGACCTGGAAAAAGTAAAAAGTCTGAAAAAAGTGGATTACTGGGGCCTGCCGGACCCGGTTATCCGGGTGGATCTCCGGCTGGACAAGATCGCACAACTGAAAATTCCGCTGAATTATGTGACCGGCAGTCTCCAGAGCGAAGCTGCCAATATTCCCGGGGGCAGCGTAAGGGCCGGTACCCGGAGTTTTAATGTAAAAACCAGCGGCGATTATAAAAGTCTTGAAGAAATACAAAATACGGTGGTGTACAATGGCAATGGCCATATCGTGTACCTGAAAGAAGTTGCTGACGTGGGATTTAATTACGAAGAACAAAAGCATATCACCCGGATCAATGGTCATCGCGCCGTACTTGTGACTGCTGCCCAGAAACCGGGAGAGAATATTTCAAAAACACAAAAGGAATACCTGCCGGTTATCGAAGCGTTTGCCAAAACCCTGCCCGCGAATATCGAACTCGTCCGTCATTTCGACCAGGCCGATAATGTGGGCCGCCGGCTCGGGGGACTGGGTACTGATTTCCTGATCGCGATCGGCCTGGTGCTGATCACCCTCCTGCCCCTCGGATTAAGGGCTTCCCTGGTGGTTATGATCGCCATCCCGCTCTCGCTGGGTATGGGAATCGTAATGATGAATGCCATGGGCTATTCACTGAACCAGCTAAGTATCGTGGGACTGGTGGTGGCCCTGGGCCTGCTCGTGGACGACAGCATCGTGGTCGTGGAAAATATTGAACGCTGGTTAAGGGAGGGTGTCCCTAAAAATACAGCGGTGATCAATGCCACCAAACAGATTGGCCTGGCGGTACTGGGTTGTACCGCCACCCTCGTCATTGCCTTCTTACCACTGGTCTTCTTACCTGAAGCAGCCGGTGAGTTTATCCGCAGTCTCCCTATGTCGGTGATCACTTCTGTACTGGCATCCATGCTGGTATCGCTGACCATTGTGCCCTTCCTGGCCAGCAAAGTGCTAAAGACCTCTCATAACCCCGATGGGAATTTTATTCTCCGTGCGTTGAAAAAACTGATCAGTGGTTCCTATTCCCGGCTGCTTGATCTTTCGCTGAAAAGACCCGTCACCACCCTGCTCGTGGCCCTGGGATTATTCGCGGCCTCCCTTGTACTTTTCGGCGTAATCGGTTTCCGCCTGTTCCCCACATCGGAGAAACCACAGTTCCTGGTGAACCTGAACATGCCGCTGCAAAGCAATCTCGAAGCCACGGATAAAATGGCCCGCTATGTGGAGCGTGAACTGAAAAAGGAAAAGAATGTGGAGTACTTTATTACCAATGTGGGCAAAGGCAATCCCCGGATCTACTACAATGTGATCCCGGAAAATGAGAAACCGGATTTTGCCCAGTTTTTTGTACAGTTGTATAACGATGTAAGTCCTTCCGAAAAACGCAGGCTGATTGAGCAGCTAAGGGAAAAGTTTATGAAAGTGGCCGGGGCGAAAATCGAAGTAAAGGATTTTGAACAGGGGCCGCCTATTGAAGCGCCGGTAGCCATCCGGATCAGCGGGGACAACCTGGATACCCTGCGGCAGTACGCCGCCAAAACAGAGGCCCTGCTGAAAACTATTCCCGGCGCGATCTATGTCAACAATGAAGTCGGGGTATTGAAGTCGGATATCAAACTCCGGATCAATACAGACAAGGCCCGGATCCTCGGCATTCTTACCGCCGATATCGATAGAACCGTGCGCCTCGCCATCGCGGGTGTTGATGCCGGAAAATATACCGATCCGGAAGGGGAGGACTATGCGATCAAAGTGAATGCGCCCCGGGATAAATTCGCCACTTTGAATACCTTCCAGTCGGTTTTTATCAATAATGCGGCGGGTACCCCCGTTCCCCTGAACCAGGTGGCCCAACTGGAGTTTGAAACGAGTCCGAGCACCATCAAGCACCTGGATAAAAAACGTTTTGTGGTAATCACCGCATTTACGGCCAGGGGGATCCTCGCCCAGCAGGTGCTCGATGAATTCCTGGAAAAAGCCCCGCAGCTTCATTTACCCCCGGGTTACGAGTTGAAACTGGCGGGTGAAATTGAAAGCCGGGAAGATACTTTTGGCAGCGGTTTTATGACGGTGATCCTTGCCACGATCTTCCTCTTTATAATTGTGCTGATCCTCGAGTTCCGCACCTTCAAGAGTACCCTGATCGTTTTGTCGGTTATCCCGCTCGGGGTGATCGGGGGGGTGATCATGTTATGGCTTTCGGGCAATCCCATGTCATTCGTGGCTATCGTCGGGTTTATCGGGCTGGCGGGTATTGAAGTAAAAAACTCCATCCTGCTTGTGGATTTCACCAACCAGTTGAGGGCCGAAGGCAGGTCGCTGGATGAAGCGATCCGTGAGGCCGGCGAGCTGCGCTTCCTGCCGATTGTGCTGACCAGCCTTACTGCTATTGGCGGTCTTACCCCCATTGCGCTCAGCAGCAACCCGCTGATCTCACCACTGGCATTGGTGCTGATCGGGGGACTGATCTCTTCTACTGTATTATCAAGGATCGTGACACCGGTGGTCTATAAACTGATACCGCCGAAAGTGGATTTACCCGGGGATGGTAAAGAAGAAATGATCGTCAGCGGACAATCACTTCATCAATAAACAAATGACTGGGCGAACCGGCGCTTTCATGCCAGGCGGGAAGGGTTCCCCCGCTGATCGCTTTGAACCGCAGATAGCGGGCGCTGATACTGACCCGTGCACCCAGTTCCTGGTGCACGGGTCCTTTTATTTCTATCCCGGTCTTATTCTTTACTGTAGTTAAATACTCGTACTTCTTCCCGTCATTACTTACTTCAACGATAAGTTCTTTGGGGTAGAGGATCCAGGGACCAATGTCCTGCAACACATGCACCCCCACATACTGCACCGGCCGGACGGATTGCAGATCAATAATGGCTTCAAAATCTCTGGCATAATAACTCTGCCAGTCGCCGGTCTTCCAGTTCTCCGTACCCATGATGCCGTCGATCAGGGCCTCTTTCCCGCCGGCCGTGTACATGGGGTGCACTTCACTGAGAACGGTGATGCTTTTGTCCGAAGGTATTTTGTAAAATTTCCGGAATACGAGCGGGCTCCTGACCCCGTTTTTTATAGCATATACCCATATCGTATCCGTCCGGGAAAGGAAGAAGGGCTTTGTGTAGCGGGAAAATGTATTACCTGCCCTGCCGTCACCGGCAATATCAAAAAAGATCTCTGCCACGGGATCAATATGCCGGAGGGCAATCAATACGGTGTTTTTAAACTTATTACTTTCCATATCAAAGAAGGGAACAGCCGTAAATCCTTTATCCTCCACCCGGGTATGGGGCATATCTTTTTCGGTGGTCCCTCTCTTATGATCCGGTTGACCACTCATGGTAAACAGCAGTTCACCGCCATTGGCAAGATCCGCATGCCTGATAAAACTGCAGGGCAGGATCTTCCCGTTCAGTTTTGCCGCCTTTATATAAATATTGTCCTTATTATAGTTTTCCGTCTTAATAAGGAACTGCTTTCCGTTCTCCAGCCGGATCTTTATCTCTTCAAACAGGGGTGTACCCAGTGCGTAATCATCACTGCCGGGTGTAACCGGGTAAAAGCCCATGGCACTTAAAACCAGCCAGGCGCTCATCTGCCCGCAGTCTTCATTGCCGATCAGTCCGTCGGGCTGGTTGGGATAGAATTCCGTGCAGATCTTATGCACGATCTCCTGCGTACGCCAGGGCTTTCCCGCATAATTAAAAAGATAAGCCAGGTGGTGACTGGGTTCATTCCCATGCGCATACTGACCGATAAGACCTGTAACATCCGCCTGCTCCCGGCCGCTGAGCCTGCTTTTCGTGGTAAAGAGTTCTTCCAGTTTTTGCGCCAATCCGGCACTTCCTCCGTATAATTTTTTGAGTCCGTCCATATCCTGCTGTGCCGTGAATGAATAATGCCAGGCGTTCCCTTCAGTAAAAAAATTGTTGACCTCCGCGGGATCAAAAGGAGCATACCAGGATCCCTGCACTTTTCCCCGGATATGTTTAACCCGCGGGTCAAAGAGGTTGCGGTAGTTCAGGGCCCTTTTGCTGTACCGCTCATACACTTCCTTATTGCCGGTCATGCCGGCAAACTGCGCAATGCACCAGTCATCGTATGCATACTCCACCGTTTTGGAAGCGCTCTCGTGATCGTTTTCATTGCTGATAAAACCCTGCCGCATATAAGCGGGTAACCCGTACCGTTTGCTTTCGGCATAACTGATCATGGCCTTGAGTGCCAGCCCGGGATCAAAATCACGGATTCCCTTCTGCCAGGCATCCGTGATCACCGGGACGGCATGATAACCGATCATGCAAAAAGTTTCATTGCCGCTCAGTTCCCATACCGGGAGCATCCCCCCGTTTTTATACTGGGCCAGGAAGGTATGAATCCAGTCATTGGTCCGCTGCCGGTTGATGATCGTATGCAGGGGGTGCAGGGCCCGGTGGGTATCCCACAATGAAAACACGGAATAATTGGTAAACCTGTCAGCCGTATGTACCTGCCCGTCCGTACCCCTGTATTCCCCGTTCACATCGGTATATACATTGGGGGCCAGCATGGTATGATAAAGCGCCGTATAAAAAGCCACCTGCTGATCGCGGGAGCCGCCTCTTACTTCGATCTTTCCCAGCTCCCTGTTCCAGTCGGATCCGGCTTCTTGCTGCAGCGCACCGAAATCCCAGCCTGGAATTTCAGCTTCGAGGTTCTGCCTGGCGTTTTCCATGCTCACCCCGGAAATACCGATCCGGATCTTTACCTGTTTATCATTCATCAGCGGAAACCTGAAACAGGATTTGATGTTTTTCCCGCTGGCGGAAAGCAGGCCGGGTTTCAGCTGGTCATCCAATGCTATACCGGATTCGTCAAAGGGCTGGTCAAACTGCAGCCAGAAATAAACAACCTGGTCCCTCGCCCATGACCGGCTCCGGCGCATGCCCCTCACCGTGGTATTGTTCACAATTTCCAGGGAGGAAGCAAGTACTTCATCCCGGTGCTGCAGGTCGAGCAATACTTTTCCTTCGGTGGCAGTGGCATCATACCCGTATTCGTGCATCCCCGAACGGACCGAAGTGGTCAGCGCGGCCCGGATATTGAATTTGTCCAGCAGGACGCTGTAATACCCGGGGCGGGCCTCTTCGTTTTTATGGGAAAAAGGGGATGCATAGTCCTTGTTCTTCCATTTTACCTCCCCGGTAAAGGGCATCAGCAGGATATCGCAGTAATCGGCAATACCGGTACCACTGAGATGGGTATGCGAAAACCCATAGACCAGGGAATCCGAATAATGATAGCCGCTGCAGCCATCCCAGCCTTCCAGCCGGGTATCCGGGCTCAGTTGCATCATCCCAAAGGGCCGGCTGGCCCCGGGAAATGTATGCCCGTGACCACCGGTACCGATAAAGGGGTTCACCAGGGATGTAAAATTCGTTTGTGCCGCCAGGTAAGCAGAACAGAACAACAAGGGAATAAGCAGGCGGGAACCGGGCATACAATCGTAGTTGCTGGTACGAAGTAACAGAATAATCCCTTACTGATTTTCGGTTACAGGTCGTTTATTTCATTATTAAGTATCTGTTATCTCCCGGAACTATTAACACATGTGGATAATCCTTCTGTTGAATAAATTGAATAATCAAAATATTATATACATCTTAGATGCTGCTAATCTTAAACCAAAATCAATAACATGAGAAAAAAATTCTCTTCCCTGCTGGCAGCAGGAGCGGGACTGCTTTTTGCTTTTTCCCTCTCTGCCCAGGTCAGTATCACCTCCACCAGTACCCCTTACACACAAAATTTTAATACGCTAAAGGCCACTTCCGGTACTTCCAGCACCCTGCCCACCGGCTGGAAATTGCTGGAAACTGGCAGCGGCGCCAATACCACCTACGCTTCTGACGCCGGTGGTACCGCTACCGGTAATACCTACAGCTATGGAACCGGCACCAGCACGGAAAGGGCTTTCGGCGCCCTGCGCTCCGGGTCCGTGGCCCCCACTATCGGTGTTCAGATCCGCAACAGTACCGGGGCTACCGTTACTTCATTAACCATCACTTATACCGGTGAACAGTGGAGATGCGGCGCTACCGGCCGTAACGACCAGCTGGATTTCCAATACAGTCTCAATGCAACCTCTTTATCCACCGGAACATGGGTGGATAATAACACCCTGGATTTCGCTTCTCCCAGTACCACTGCTACCGGTGCGAAGGATGGAAATGCAGCAGCCAACCGCGGGGTAAAAACAGCTACGATCACCGGTCTGAACATTGCCAATAATGCCCTTTTCTGGCTGCGCTGGAATGATCTCGATGCTTCCGGGGCCGATGATGGCCTGTCCATAGATGATTTCACTATCCAGCTGAGCGGGAGTGATCTTACCCCTCCCACGGCCACTACATTTAACCCGGCAAACGGAGCCTCCAATATCGCCCTCAGCGGCAGCCTGGCCATCACATTCAGTGAAAACATCCTGAAAGGGGCTACCGGTGCGATCAGCATTAAAGGAGCAACTGACAATGTAGCCGTACAAACCACCGCCGTTTCAGATGTTGCCGTAACAGTAAGCGGCGCCACCGCAACCATTCCTTTCAGCGGGCTTGCTTACAGCACCGGTTATTATGTAACCATAGATGCAGGTGCCTTTACGGATGCAGCCGGGAATAATTTTGCCGGTATCAGCGCCAGCACTACCTGGGCCTTTACCACGCAGGCAGCCCCTTCTGCTTCTATTACGGTAAATCCCGCCGCGCTCAGTTTTGGATTTACAGCCGCCGGCAGTACTTCCGCGGTACAAAGTTTTTCCTTTACCAGCAATTCACTCACCGATATACTGACCCTGACAGCTCCCGCTTCCTTTGAATTATCCAGGGATGGCAGCCTGTTCAGCAGCAGTATTACCTACACCCTGGCTGAAGCCCAGGCCGGGCAAACGGTATTTACCCGTTTTGCCCCTGCTACTGCCAATACCGCTTACAGCGGCAGCGTGAATTTCAGCAGCACCGGGCTGAATACCAACCAGGAATCCCTCAGTGGCAACAGCATTGTCAGCTCCGGTACCCTGAACCATTATTTTGGGAACCTGCACGCGCACAGCAGTTATTCTGACGGGAATGCCGATAATACCACCAAAATACCGGCTGACGACTATACCTATGCGAAAACGGCACTTTGTATGGATTTCCTCGGTATCAGTGAACATAACCACGCTACCGCCGGTATGAGCATCAGTAACTGGCAGCCGGGACGCAGCCAGGCCGCAGCAGCCACAACCGCCGGCTTCGTTGGTATGTACGGAATGGAATGGGGAACGATCAGCGGCGGCGGTCACGTGGTCCTTTACGGGATCGACTCCCTGGTTGGCTGGGAAGCCGGCAACTATGACATCTTTGTACAGAAAGGCGTATATACCGGGGCCGGTGGTCTCTTTGATATCATCAACCGCCATGGCAACAATGCCCTCGCCTACCTGGCACACCCCAACAGCACGGATTATAATAACCTGCTGAATGGCACTTACGATGCGGCAGCCGACGACGCGGTAGTGGGATCGGCCGTGGAAAGCGGACCCGCTTTCTCCACCAATACGACTTATACAAACCCGGCTACTTCCATGTCGTACCTTACCTATTACCGGAGCATGCTTTCCAAAGGTTATCATATCGGGCCCACAATCGATCATGATAATCACAACATGACCTTCGGGCATACGGCTAAATCAAGACTGGTGGTAATGGCCCCCTCGCTCAGCGAGAACAGTCTGCTGGACGGGATGCGTAAGATGCGTTTTTATGCTTCGGAGGATTGCAGCGCTAAACTGAACTTCACGGTAAATACAGAATCCATCGGCAGTATCATTACCCGTCCCGGGGCGCCGCTCATTGAATTCAGCAGCACCGCCAGCACGTCCGCGATCACTTCCGTTGCGATCATGGCCGGCGTGCCCGGCAGCGGTACAGCGGCCACCCAGCTGACCAGCTTTACTTCCGTTCCATTCTCTTATACGGACAACGCTCTTCTCAATGGAAGTCAAAACTATTATTACCTCGATATTACCGAAGCTGATGGTTCCAGGATCATTACCGCTCCCGTCTGGTACACCCGGAACGATGCGGCCCGCATGGCACCGGCACCGGTTACTTCTTTCTTTACTATGAACGAAACGGAAAAAGTCATACTGAAATGGACAGCCGAAAACGAAGAAGCCGGCCAGTGGTATGAGATTCTGCGTTCTACTGATGCAGGCAAGACTTTTGTGTCCGTGGGCACCGTACAGGGCAAAGGATTTTCCTTCTACACCCAGACCTATACGCTGAATGATCTTCAGCCGGTTGACGGGATGTCCACCTACCGGCTGGTGCAACGGAACCGGAACGGTGATATCCGCTTTACCGATATGAAGATCGTTGACCGCGGCATTACACCGGCCTCTTACTTCACTGTATATCCCAACCCGGTGCAGGGCATGCTGCAGGTAAGGGTGGCTGCCCGGAAAAGCGAAACCACGGTGGTGGAACTGTATGACATGAACGGCAGAAGAATTCTGAGCCGCCCGGTACAACTGAATGCCGGGGTGCAGACCATCAGTATGGACCTGGGCCGCCTGGGCAATGGTACCTATATCCTCAAAATGAACCTGGAGGGTAAGACCGGATCACAACTGATCAGCAAATTCTGATAATATACTGAAACAAATACCAACAGCAATTGAGCCCGCCCGTAAAACGGCGGGCTTTTTTTTAACTGTTCAACCCCGCTCGCCCCGCTATGCTTTGCGAAGCATGTTGGGGTTGTTGTACAATATACCAGCTTACCACCGATTTTACCGGCGGCTATTTTGTTTAAGCCCTCTCGCCTCGCAAAACCAGGCGCAGCGGGCCGGGCTTCCGTCTTCCGGACTTTCCGGACTTTCCGACTTTCCCGACTACCGACTACCGACTACTGACTACTGACTCCCAACTCACCTCAGCACCGCTTGCATCAATGGCGCCAGTCTTTGTGCCCATTTCCGGTATTCCAGTCCGGAAGGATGAAGGCCATCCGTTGCGATCAGGCTCCGGTCATACCGCCCCTCGCGGGTGGAAGGCGTAATATCGAGGTACACGCATTGATAAGCGTCCGTTATATTTTTATTGATCGCATTGAACCAGTCAATTTCCTGCCGGATGCGGGCCGTATCGGAATACGCGGCAAAGGGGGTCACACTGTAATCAGGAATAGAGAGTACAAATACATTTTCCTTTTTCCCCCTGGCAAGCTGTATCGATTTTATGAGAAGTGAGGTAAAGCGCTGGCGGTAACCCGTAGTATCATGGGCCTGGTACTGGTCATTCACACCAGCGAGCAGGCTTACCACATCATGGGTTCCGGGGTTTTGGGTCTCCACCTGTGACAGGAGTACGCCGCTGGTCCAACCCGTTGCCGCTATATAATCCGGATTCCCGATATTAATTCCTGCCTGTTTCAACAGATTTGATGTCTGTGCCGGGAAGCGTTCGCCCGGTTCTACGGATTGCCCGATCGTATATGAATCCCCCAGGGCCAGCCATGTTTTACCCGGAGTCAAAACGGGCGGATCAGTAATCACCGGCACAGTTTCCGGTTTATTACAGGCCAGGGTCAGCAGGAACAGGAAGCTTAAGGGGGATCGCATGTCTGAATAAACGTATAAAAGGCCGTTTTGGTTTACCCGGGAGCTTTCCCCGGGTATTGTTCTGCCCATTACCTTTGTACAAAGAGTTTTTTTATGACGATTGCTGTACTGGGTGCCGGGATGGTGGGACGGGCGATCGCGCTTGACCTGGCCCGTGATTATTCCGTTACCTGTTTTGACCTGAACCCGGTCAGGCTCCAGGAATTACGGAAAAAAAATCCGGGTGTACAAACCGCTACGGTTAACCTGTCCCAGTATGAGCAATACCCAAACTGGTTCGCCCGCTTTGACCTGCTGGTAACCGCCGTGCCCGGTTATATCGGGTATAAGACCCTCGAAGCAGCGATCCGGGCTGGAAAAAATGTGGTGGATATTTCCTTCTTTAACGAAGAAGCCCTGCAACTGGACACCCTGGCTAAAGAAAAAAAAGTAACAGTGATCACGGATTGCGGGGTGGCGCCGGGCATGAGCAACCTGATCCTGGGCCGCTGCAATGCGGAAATGAAAATAAATTCATTTGCCTGTTATGTCGGAGGCCTGCCAAAAAAAAAGAAGCCGCCCTTTCAGTACAAAGCTCCCTTCTCCCCGGTGGATGTGATCCAGGAATATATCCGCCCCGCCCGGCTGGTGGAAAAGGGGAAACTGGTTACCAAACCAGCCCTGAGCGAACGGGAGCTATTGTATTTTGATAAAGCGGGCGAACTGGAAGCATTTAACACCGATGGATTACGTTCGCTTGTCCATACCATGGGACATATTCCCGAGATGAAGGAAAAAACCCTGCGCTACCCGGGACATATTGACCTCATCATCGCCCTGCAGCAGGCCGGCTTTTTTGATACCACCCCGATCCGTTTTAACCAGACCGAAATTTCACCGCTTGATTTTACATCGAGGCTCCTGCTGAATGAATGGAAGCTGGAACCGGAGGAAGAAGAATTTACGGTAATGAAAGTAATCCTTACCGGGGAAAAGAAAACGGTTACCTGGGAGCTCTATGATCAGTACGACGCCGTCAGCAAAACCACGTCCATGGCCCGCACCACGGGTTATACCTGCGCGGCCGCCGTCCACCTGATCACGGAAAAACTATTTACACAAAAAGGGGTCTTTCCGCCGGAATGGATAGGAGAGAAAAAAGAATGTTTTGATTTTGTGCTGAATTACCTGCGCCAGCGAAAAGTGAACTGGGTAAGAACGGAGACCTGAACAATGGCCGTAATTATTCAATGCCACTTAGGAGTCCTTATCAACCTATCAACTTATTAACCTATCAACCTATTTCAACACTCAATCAAGAAGCATAAACCCATCCGCATCCTTCAGGAAAGGCAGTTTCTGCCGGATGGTTTCGAGATGCGTTTTATCCAGGGTAACCGTATGTACATCCTCCTCGTCCTTCTTAGTATATAAAACCTCTCCCAGCGGATCAACCACCATGCTGTCGCCGCTGTGGTAAATGCCATTCCCGTCATTGCCTACCCGGTTTACCCCCACCACATAACACTGGTTTTCGATGGCGCGGGCCTGTAATAATGTTTTCCAGGCATGACTTCTTTTTTCGGGCCAGTTGGCCACATAGATCAGCAGGTCGTATTCAGCACCCTGCCCGTTCTCCTGCAAAGGGGTGGGGGATTGCCTCGCCCAAACGGGAAAGCGAAGATCATAACAGACCTGGAGATTGATCTTCCAGCCTTTTACTGAAGCGACAAGACGTTTATTCCCGGCCGTATAGTGTTTATCCTCTCCTGCAAACGCGAAGAGGTGACGTTTGTCATAAAACCCGTATTGCCCGTTGGGCAGCATCCAGATGAGGCGATTGGTATAACCGCCCTGGCCATTATCACAGGCAAAACTGCCGGTCAGCGCAACCTTGTTCCCCGCCGCCATACGCTTCATCCAGGCCAGGGTTTCTCCTTCCATCGGTTCAGCAAATTTTTCCGGTTGCATACTGAACCCGGTATTGAACATTTCGGGGAGCACAATTATCTCGGTCTTCTCCGCAATACCCATGATCTTTTCTTCGAGCATGCGGAGATTGGCGGTTTTGTCCTCCCAGTGGAGATTGGTTTGAATGATGCTGATGCGGAGCGTTGACATTTGATGGATCCTTACCGGGTAAAATTAATGCTTTGCCGGGGCTTCTCATAAAACAACTCGTGTGTTTACCAATTTCCAAAAGTTTTAAATAAGGAGTAAAAACCGGGAACCTGGCAGTAAAAAATAGGAATAACAGGATTCAGATCAGGAAATTCTTGCTTCATTCCCGGGGCAGTTGCCGGAATGAACGGCTTGACGACTCAATTCAAACCGGTTTTAAAGGAAATAAATGGTTTTAATTTGAATGATAGTGCCCCGAATAAGTGGGCTTTTGTATCTTTAAAATCCGCGGAAGCGGGGGACATTATACAATCAACCACAAACTTTGCCTATCGTTATGGACAATTCCCGGATAACCCCCAAATCAGAAACCTATCCCTTGCTGGCCGACCGGGTACAATCCTCTTTTATTGACGCGATCCTGGTCATTGTACTGATGTTTGTGTTTGCCTCCGTCTTAGACCGGTTTGAAAATGTGCCGGATTGGGTCCGGATTGTCCTGTTCATTTTTTTATTCGTGATTTATGAACCTGTTTGTACATCGCTGGGCTGTACCCTCGGAAATTACAGTAAGAAGATCCGGGTCCGGAATGCCGCGGATACAGGAAAGCGGATTACTATCTTCCAGGCGCTGATACGTTATATTATTAAAGTGTTGCTGGGCTGGCTGTCTTTTCTCACCATACATTCCAATCCCGGGAAACGGGCCATTCATGACTTTGCAGCCGGTAGTGTGATGATTAAGATAAACTGAGTTCCCGCCTTATTGGTTTTCCCGCTTTGTAGTAAAAAAAAGCAGCGACCCCAAACCAGAGCCGCTGCAACCATTAACCAAATGCTCCTAACCTACTTAAAAATGTTATAACGGAGCAGTACTTCATGGGCATTGGATCCGTTATCAAAAACGCTTACGGGGTTTTTATAAATATCAAAAGAGTATCCAATGGTGAACTTTTTATTCAGGTTCACCCCGGCTGAGAGAATAAAACTTTGCCTGGCACGCAGCGCCAGTCCCCACCAGAATACTTCACTGTGCTCCACCCGGATACCACCCTGGAATTCCAGCGGGGCATTGGGCAGGTAAATGAACAGGAAATTCGGCGTGATATTGGTCTGACCATCCACATTCCATTTATAGGAACCATGGAAATAATAATGACGGTACAAACGGGCTTCTTCCGTGGTTGACAGGTTGCCGGTATAATAATCCAGTTTGGATTGCACCAGCTGTGCAACGGATGCGCCCAGTTGCAGTTTCTTACCCGTATAGGAAATTCCGAACCCTGCATCAAACTTGAATTTATTATCACTGGTCCCCAGGGCAGGATCAGATCCGAGTGTTCCGGATAGTTTGGCCCGGTCGATGGAATACTGCAGCCCTCTTGCTTCAAGTCCTACCGAGAACCTGGCCTCATTGGCCAGCGGGATATGCTTGGCAAATTGCAGGGACAGCCCGGTACGGGAGGTGGGCCCCGTCTTATCATTGTACACATAACCTCCCAGGCCGATCTTCTGTTCCGGCAGCTCAAAGGAACCAAACACGGTGGCTGTCTTGGGACTGCCGCTGAGCCCGCTCCACTGGCTGCGGTAGGTGGCGCCTACCATGCCCCGCATGTACACCCCCGCGGTGGAGGGGTTGTGGATCACTCCCTGCAGGTCGTACATGGAAGAGGTTTGCAGCTGCTGCGCCTTGACGGAGACCGCCGCACTGATCAATAACACGGTTACTATATAACGTTTCATTTTATGGCTTTTAGTGGTTTGTTATCTTAAAATGGTTACGTCTCCTTTCAGGGTAATGGAAGCACCATTGACCAGGCGGTAAGTAATGGCATAGTAATAGGTACCGTCGGCCACGGGTTTACCGTTGTATTTACCATCCCATTTGTTCGTGTAATTATCATCTTTGAACACGATATTGCCATAGCGGTTAAAGACGGTTACATATACCTGCTTCGTACAGGCGCCCCCGTTATTCGTCACCACCCAGGTATCATTCTGACCATCTCCATTCGGGGTAAAGGCATTCATTACTTTCAGGCAGTAGGGAAGCACATTCACCACCATATTGTCGGTGGACGTACAACTGTTATTGTCCCTTACGGTCATCGTGTACTGCGTGGTTACCGGCGGTTTGGCCTTGGGGCTGAAAGTATTTGCATTCGTCAGGGTGGCGATGGGTGTCCAGTTTACCGATACGGTATTGGCGGGACCGCTACCCTCAATGAGCACCTCATCCCCTTCCACGATGGTCTTATCGGGACCGGCATTGATCACCGGGTTGGGTTTGATCCGGATGTTCACGGTACTGGAACGAACACAGCCGTTCAGTGTGGCCGTTACGGTATAACTAACATTATTACCCGTTGTGCTGGCCACCGGGTTGCTGATGTTGGCCGCATTCAGACCGCCGGCAGGAGTCCACGCATAGGTGGCCCCGGTACCATTGGTTGTTGCCAGCATCGGTACCGGCGCGCCGGCACAAACAAAGGTATCGATGGCCGGAATCGTGCTCAGGGTCATATTATCATTGAAGCCAACAGTAACCGTTTTGGTAAGTGTTCCGCAGAACGCGTCTTTTATACTGATCGTTTTAACGCCCTGGGTCAGCCCGCTGAAGCTGTTGGAGCTTTGGTAGGCGCTGCCGTCAATACTATAGGTATAGGGAGCAAGACCCCCGCTGGTATTCAGGGTAATGCTGCCCCCCGCCGGATTGGTACAGGATGCGTTCACAACCGTTTCCGTGGTATTGACTTCCACATTATCCGTCGTGCCGAATTCCATGATCGCAGCGCTGGCGGGTCCTACGGCAAATAATTTCCTGTTATCGAACGGAAGGGAAGCAGGAACTTTCTTTGGGGAGAAGGCCAGGGCGCTGAATCCGCTGCTGGGCGAAAAATACTGTGTCCAGCTGACACCTCCGTTAGTGGTTTTGAATATACTGCCGCGTCCTAAAGCGGCATACCCGTTATTGGCATCCTGGAACGTGACTCCGAAAATATTGCTTTCAACCTGCTGCGCCAGGAGAGCGGGTGCGATATCGGTCCAGGTTGCACCTCCATCTGTTGTTTTGAAAATAACCATCCGGGGGAACCCGTTACCGGAAAGAAAGACCGTGTTTTCGTCCACCGCTATCATATCAGAATACGTGATCTGCGGGGTTACCCCTGCTGTGGGCAAAGGAAGTTTAAACCAGGTTGCGCCGGCATCTGTTGTTTTCCAGATCGTGTCCCTGCTGCCGGCAGCATATCCTACCATCCGGCTGGGGAATTCGATCTCTGACAGGGATTGAGCAAGGGAACCGGCCGCGAAACTGGAATACTCGGTCCAGTTAAGTCCCCCGTTTAAGGAACGGAAGATTCCGGGTTTCCTGGAGGCAAGGGGAATACTGAATGAATTGGCGCCAGTGGCCCAAACGGTATCATTACCAATAGCCGCCACATCTGTCATCCGGTAATTAAAATTTGAATAAACCGGGTCCAGGGTGGTTCCCTGGTCACCTGATTTGTAAATAATCCCGTTGCTGACCGCGAAGTACAGGTTGGCTGTATTGGGATACGCCAATCCGCCAATCGTATAATTTGAAGAGGCAAAATCAAGCCTTCCCTTGTCCACCCAGGTCCTGCCGCCATCGGTTGTTACCGTGATATTGGAGGAGCCGGTGGCAATCCCGTTGCTGCAATCCGCGAACTCGATTCTTTCATAGCTGGCACCTGCCGGTACCGTTACATAGTTACTGTTCCAGTTGCCGCCGGGGAGCGAATCGGCCATCACGCCGTTAACACCCATTGTTAAGAATTTACCATTGGGCGCGATATCAATGGCAATGGTGGTAAAATTGCTGAAGGTCTGCCCCGCCGGAAGATGCTTTTCTTCGATCCAGGTTCTCCCGGTATCAATGGATGTGTACACCCTGTTTTGCGGATTGAACACACTGGAGCCAACCGGCATATATAATTTACCATTGGCGGCCTTCGCTATATAATAAGGGTTGGAAAAAAGATTGGTATTCGGGTTGGGGATCGGGGGCATGGCATCCGGACCCTGTGTGGGCGGATTCGGGAAACTGGTGATCTGGTACCTGCCGGTTTCTTTCAGGCCATTGATCACGTTGGTGGTACTGTCATTTTTCCCGGTATAAATTCTGACCGCGATATTGTTATTGGAAGAAACGATCAGTATAAGGGAGTCGTTTATTATACTCATCGCCTTATAGGTTTGTACGGCCGGGGCAATATCGGGTGAAGTGCGGTACTGGGCCGTACAGTTAATGGTATTGGTGGTAATCCCTGAAAATCCAAGCCGCTCTTTGCTGAGGGAATAATCAATCAATTGCCCATTGCTGAATTTCCAGACCAGCGGGGCATTATTGGCCGAAGTGGTCGTGGTACTTCCTGTGGGCAAACAGGTACTTGAATTGGCAGCGGGTATCCGGGGAAAATGAACCTGGGCACTCCCGATAATATACCCGTTATCCGGGCTGGTAAACTGTATCCGGTATATTTCTTTGCCCTTTGCTGTTACATCCCAGACCTGGGGTGCAAGGTTCGGGTTATTAATATAGCCCACCCTTGTCTTACCACCCACGGGCGCATTGAGCGAATCCCAGGTGGCGCCGCCATTCTTTGTAAAATACAGTTTGGGAATGGAATCTGCTGTGTTCCACTGGCCGGCAATATAACCCGTGTCTTTATTGACAAACCAGCAGGTATTGATATTTCTCCGGTTGGCAAATAAGGGATTGTTCACGGTGGTCCAGGTAAGACCGCCATCAGTCGTCTTTGCCATCACACCACCGGGATAGACCGAAGAACTCAGCCCGCCGGTTACTCCCACTGCATAGGCAACAGAAGGAGTAACATAATGAACATCGAGGAACTGGGAAGGCTTTGATAAATAACCCGTGGGGGTCGTATAGGTAAATACCCCATAGGTCCAGGTGCTGCCACCATCGGTACTTTTGGCGATCCCGCCATCCGAACCTACCGCGATCACATTGTTATTATCGGCAAAATCAACATCATAAACCGTAAAGCCGAATTTTTGAGGATTGGAGTAGCGCCAGTTCGTGGTATTATACTGACCCTGTGCAACAACAAAAAGGGAGAAAAATGATAGCAGGATCACCAGCAGGTGATGATGCATTTTCCCAAAGCAGCTCTTGTTCATTTTGATTTACTTTTTATTTTTTGGTGGAAACAGGGGCAATGTTAGATGAACAAACAAAGACCGTTTGTAGAATTAATTCTACCGCTTTTATTGCCTGTTCTGCGGAATATTGACTTTCAATAAAAACATGCGGCTAAGAACCTATATACTGATCGTCGCCGGACTTATCTGTGCCGGCCGGGCGGTGGCACAGGATCATTCCAACCGGGGTAAGGAATTCTGGCTGGGTTATGGTTTTCACTGGATCTTTGTCAACAATGACAACGGGGGCGCCATTCCCGTTAACAGCCAGGACATGGCCCTCTATATCAGTACGGAACAGGCGGCTGTTGTTACGGTTTCCATCAACGGAACTTCCTGGTCGCAGACCCTGAATATTCCCGCCAATACCGTAAATGCTTCCATTATTGTTCCCAAATCAGGAGTGAACGATGCCCGCCTGCTCAGCGATGGATTATCTACTAAAGGAATTCATATAGTCAGTGATGTGCCGGTAGCAGTATATGCCCACGTATATGTAAACCAGGGTTCGGGGGCCACCATGCTGATGCCGGTGGATACCTATGGATACTCTTACTATTCTGTGAACTACCGGCAAAACACTTCTGCTTCTCCCTTACCCACCATCCTGCCCACCACGCAAAATGGTCCCGACTGGTACTCCTGGTTTTATGTGGTGGCATCAGAAGATAATACAAGGATCAATATCACACCGGGCGATAGCACTAAGAACGGCTGGTTACCCGGGCAAACCTATACGGTCAACCTGAACAAGGGAGAGATCTATGCGGTATATGGTAAGATGGTACCCAATAATAACCAGGCCTGGGCCGCCAGTAAGGATATGACGGGCAGTAAGGCGGTTGCTGTTCCCGGTGCGGATGGGAACTGTCACCCCTTTGCTTTATTCTCCGGTTCAAGCGGTATCCGTATCTGCCGCGGTGACGGGGGAGAATACATGCAGCAACAGGTATTTCCGGCACAGGCCTGGGGTACCCGCTATCTTACTTATCATACAATCAATAACAGCAATACAGATATCCTGGAAACCAACCGGAACTATTACCGGGTTTGCGTTTCAGATCCGGCAGCAGTAGTGAAAAGGAATGGAGTGGCGCTTACCGGGCTGGTGAATAATTTCTATTATGAACTGATGGATTCCACTGGCGGGGATTATATTGAATCGGATAAACCGGTACTGGTATCCCAGTACACCGTAAATGATAACCAGTGCTGGAATTTCCCCACCACCACCCCGGCACCTCCTTCTTTCGGGGACCCGGAAATGTTTTACCTGAGCCCCCTGGAACAGGGACAGAAATCGGTCCGTTTATACGCCAGCCGTCAATCTCCCGCTGTTTCTTATGTATATCTCAATATAATTATTCCGACCGCTGGCCTTCCTTCATTGCGTGTGGACAATAACCCGGTTCCGCCTGCACAAATTGTAGCTCATCCCAATTTACCCGGTTATTCTGTAGCCCTTGCCCGTTTTACCGGCCCGGCAGCACAACATACCATTACCAGCGATTCTGCTTTCAATGCCACCCTCTATGGTTTAGGGAATTATGAAAGCTATGGATACAATGCCGGTACGCTGATCAATAATTTAAATTATTACAGCGAGATCAAAAACAGTTTCAGCACCCTGCCGCTTGATACGTTCACCTGCCCGAAGACTCCAGTACGTTTATCCGTAAAAGTGGGTTATCCCGCCACATCTATTCACTGGCGGCTGAGCCAGGTACCCGGTATCTTTCCAAACACCGATTCCATCATTGCCAACCCGGTGCCTGTCCGCACGGAGAGCATCAATGGCCGGACCTATTATGTCTATAGCCTGCAGCAGGATTTTACTTTTGCGAATGCAGGTACGTATTATATCCCGGTATCCTATACCGCGGCCGTGATCGAAAACTGTAACCAGACCGAAAACGCACAGGTAAAAGTGGTGGTGAGACCCGGGCCCAAGGCTGATTTTACTTTCCCGGCTTCTTTGTGCCTGCTCGACAGCGTTCATTTTACCGGTGCTGCTGTTCCCGGTACATTCAACCTGGTCAGTTATACCTGGTTCTTCCCGGATAATACTACAGCCAATACGGTGAACGCGGTAAAACGCTTTGCCACCGCGGGCAGTCATGATGTTCGTTACCGGGTACTGGCGGATAATGGTTGTGCCGGTGATACCACGAAAACAATTACTATACTGGACAGCCCGGTTGCCGCTTTCAGCAGCAGCAATACGATCTGCCAGCGGGATTCCGTACGGATCACCGATGCTTCCACGATCCCTGCAGGAACTATCAGCAGCTGGCAATGGGATTTTGGCGATGGCAATACCAGCACCCGTAACAACAATGCTCCCTTTTATCATACCTACTTAAACCCCGGTAATTATACTATTTCGCTGATCACATTTGCCGCGAGCGGATGCCAGAGCGATACCGCTTTTGTTCCGGTAACGGTTTTACCAAGACCCACCGCCGGTTTTACCACCGGTGGCAATGTCTGTCTCGGTGATTCGATTCATTTTATGGATGCCTCCACAGCAACAACGGGTGGTTCCATAACCAGCTGGAACTGGAATTTCGGCGATGGCAACAGCAACATACGGACCAGCAATGCGCCGTTTTATCATACGTACAGCAGCGCCGGAAATTTCAATGTGACCCTGGTCGTGAACAGCAGCAACAGTTGCGTTAGTGATACGTTCCGGCTGACGGTGAATGTGAGCAGCAAGCCGGTTTCAACCTTTACTTTTTCCGGAAAACCATGTATCGATAGTCTTTACAATTTTACTTCTTCCGTATCCGCAGGCGGGACTAATCCACCCACCTGGCACTGGAACTTTGGCGACAATCAAACCGCTAACTCCGTCGCTTCGAACAGCATCACCCATGCGTACAGTAATGCCGCCAGCAATCTCCTGGTAAAACACTGGGTGAGCTATGCGGCAGGCTGCAGCAGTGATACGTCTTACCAGGCCATTCCCCTGATTGACCTGAACCCGGTCGCCTCTTTTACCATTACCGGCGATACCCTTTGTGAAAGCAAGCCCATCACACTGAGTTCAGCGCTGACCGCGGTGAGTGGCTGGAACTGGGAGCTGGGCAATGGCAGCAGTACCGCCACCCCGCCTTTTGATCATTCGTATGCTGCCGCCGGAAACTACACGATCCGGCTGGTCGTGAGAAATGCTTCCGGTTGTAATTCCGCGGCTGTCACGCAAAGCATCCGTATCAATGCCCGGCCGGCTATCAGCGCGGGCCCGGATAAAATGATCAATGCCGGCAGCTCCACCACCCTGGATGCATCAATCAGCAACCCGGGTAATTATGATTTCCTCTGGACGCCCTCCCTTTACCTGGATGATCCGGCGATCCTGAACCCCGTATCCACACCGGATAACAGCACGACCTATTCGATCCTGGCCATTGATAAGACAAGTAATTGCATCGGTACAGATGAGGTGGTCATCAGTCCCATCACCGGTTTGTTTATCCCCACTGCGTTTACACCCAATGCTGATGGTAAGAATGATACCTGGACCATTCCCGGCCTCGCTCTCTATCCCGATGCAAGGGTGCTGGTCTTTAACCGGGGCGGGCAGGTATTGTTTGATACAAAAGCCTACACCAGCCATCCCTGGGACGGAAGCTTTAAGGGCATGAAGCAACCGGGTGCCGTCTATATCTATATGATACAATTGAACGACCCGGCGAAAAGGCTGTTAAAAGGAACCGTGACGATCATCCGTTAAAAGAATCCAACCCGCCCGGAATAAAATGCTCCCTGTCAGCAGATATTGTCCTTTTATTGCCGGAATTTTATTCCTGCTGAATACGGCTTCCGCGCAGGATAAATCCAACAAGGGAAAAGAATTCTGGCTGGGCTATGGCCACAATGTATTGTTTACCCAGGGTGGCAATAACCAGAACCATGTACTCTATCTCAGCGCCGAAGCCCCCGCGCAGGTAACCGTATCCGTAAACGGTACTTCCTGGAGCCGCAGTGTTTCCATTCCCGCCAATACGGTTGATTTTTCTGTCATGATCCCGAAAACAGGCCCCGAAGATGCACGGATTATGAACGAGGGATTATTTTCCAAAGGCGTGCATATTGTAAGTGATACCCCCATTGTTGTCTATGCGCACCAGCAGGGCTCGGTCTCTTCCGCCGCCACGATGCTGATGCCGGTGGAAACCTTTGGTTACACGTATTACTCACTCAATTTTACGCAGGTCTCCAATTACCCCGACAGTTATTCCTGGTTTTACGCCATTGCCGCGGAAAACAATACCCGGATCCTGATCACCCCATCCGATTCCACCGTGGGCGGATGGCTGCCCGGGCAAACCTATACCGTCAACCTCAATAAGGGAGAACTCTATAATGTATTCGGAAAAAAGACCGGAACCTATACCGGGAAAGACATGAGCGGCAGTAAGATCGTTTCCATTGCCGGCGCCGATGGAAATTGTCACCCGGTGGCGGTATTCTCCGGCAGCAGCCGCAATATCATCTGCGGTACCGGCAACGGGGGAGAAGTGATGCAGCAACAGATCTTCCCGGCCAATGCCTGGGGTACGCGTTACCTTACCTATCATACAGTGATGAACGCGAACGGTGATATTACCACTCCGTTCCTCAACTATTACCGGGTAGCGGTCAGGAATCCTTCAACGGTAGTAAAAAGAAACGGGGTCCCGCTTACCGGCCTGGTCAATAATTTCTATTACGAATTCACCGGCACTACGGGTGATTATATCGAATCGGACCAGCCCGTCCTCGTGGCCCAGTATGCCGTATCGGTCAATGAATGTTCCGGTAATATCGACCCTCCCCTTGGTGATCCTGAAATGATCTTTCTCAGCCCCATCGAGCAGGGGGTAAAGTCCGCTTATTTCTATGCCACCCGCCGCCAGGCTATTGAACTCAATTTTATCAATATCATCATCCCGCAGGCCGGTTTATCTTCTTTACGGATTGATGGTACCGCAGCGGCCCCCGCGGAATATATAAGCCATCCCGCTAACCCGGATTATGCGGTTGTGGTAAAACGTTTGTTTGGCCCCGCGGCCCAGCACAGTATCCGCAGCGATTCCTCTTTTATCGCATCCGTATATGGCGTTGGCTTCGTAGAGAGTTATGGTTACAATATGGGTACATTTGTCAATAACCTGAACAGCCTGGGGCATTTCCGGAATACACTGAACACAACGGGGCTAACGGATAGCTTCACCTGCCCGAACTCACCCTTTCGCATCAGTGTTCAGCTTGCGTACCGGGTCAGTAGTATCCACTGGAAGCTCAGCCAGGTGCCGGGACTGTTCCCCTATACCGATTCCATCATTACAAATCCGCTGCCTGCCGATTCCGCCCTGGTACATGGAAGAAAATATTATACTTATACTTTGCAGCAGGATTTTACATTGAACAGCACCGGAACCTGTGCCGTACCGGTTACCTATACTGCAGCGGATTTTGATGCCTGCAATCAGTCGGAGACCAGCAGCATACTCATCAACGTAAAAGCCGGACCGGAAGCGGATTTTAACTGGAACGATCCGGCCTGCCTGTCCGATACGATCCATTTTACCGGGACCCCGGTTACCGGCGCATTTCAAATCAATAATTATAGCTGGTATTTCGCTGATAACAGTACCGCCGGTACCCCAAACATATCAAAGCGGTTTAGTTCCGCGGGCAACCAGGATATCCGCTATCGCATTTTAACCTCCACGGGTTGTATCGGCGATACCACGA